>DATNFQ010000137.1:0-8561 GCA_035606295.1 Patescibacteria group bacterium | reverse complement strand
CCGTACCCCGCAACGGCCGTCCCATCCACCGAACCACCCACCCGTAGCGACGGAGTGATCATGACGACCGAGCCCGCCGGAGCGGTGTCCCAGGGCCTTCGCCGCGAGCGGCAGGCCGAGCTCTATCGCCGCGCGCTGGAGAGCATGCCGGGCGGGACGGACTCGAACTTCCGCGCATGGGGCGAAAGCACGATCTACGTCGATCGGGGCCAGGGCGGCCTCGTCTGGGACGCCGACGGGAACGAGTACGTCGACCTGCGGTTGGGCTATGGCCCGGTGATTCTTGGGCACGGCGACCCACGGGTCGACGACTACGTCAACGAGCGGATGCGCAAGGGCGTGAGCTTCAGCCTCACCAGCGAGGACGAGATCCGCACGATCGAGCTCATCAGCGAGCTGACCGGCTGGGTCGACATGGCACGCATGACCGTCTCCGGCACCGAGGCGACGATGCACCTGATGCGTCTCGCGCGCGCATACACAGGCCGCGAGCGGATCGTGAAGTTCGAGGGCCAGTACCACGGCGTCCACGACTACGCGCTGATCAGCGTCGGGCCGGACGACATGTCCGAGCTTGGTGACCAGGACGCGCCGGTGGCCCTCGCCTGGGGCCGGGGCATCCCGGCTGCCGTCGCCGACACGATCATCCCCGCCCGCTACAACAAGATCGAGCGGCTTCGCCAGCTGTTCGAGGCGCGCGGCGAGGAGATCGCGGCGATCATCGTCGAGCCGGTCCTCGGCAATGCCCAGGGCATCCTGCCCGAAGAAGGGTTCCACCAGCAGATGCGCGCCCTTACCGAGGAGTTCGGGATCCTCCTGATCTTCGACGAGGTCAAGACGGGGTTCCGCTTCGCTCGCGGCGGCGCGGCCGAGTACTACGGGATCAAGCCGGACCTCGCCTCGTTCGCCAAGGCGATGGGTAACGGCTATCCGGCGGCGGCCTTCGGCGGGCGGCGCGAGATCATGGAGCTGCTGCCCGACAAGGTCAGCCACGGCGGGACATACGCCGGCAACCGTGTCGCCGCTGCCGCGGCCGTCGCGACCCTCCAGATCATCCGCGACACGAATGCGCTGGAGACCATCCACGCGACGGGTCGCACGATCCAGGACGGGATCAAGGAGATCCTCGACCCGGTCGGCATCCCGTACCACTTCACCGGCCACCCGTCGATGTTCGGGGTCATGTTCCGTGACGAGGTCCCGACCGAGTACCGCGACTGGGCGAGCAGCGACCACGAGCTGTACGACGCCATCGCGATCGGGATGCACGCGCGCGGTGCGATGCCGGAGCCGGACTCACGCGAGCCGTGGTTCATCTGTGAGGCGCACGCCGACGCCGACATCATCGACCGTGTGTTGACCGCCTTCGAGGAGTCGCTCCACGTGGCTCTCGAGGAGCGGGCTCGCGCCGGACTCCATGTGACGCCTCACGGCGGCATGGCGTCCCCGGCCGCGGGCTGATCGAGGGGCAGCGGATGGTCCTCGACGGCAACGCGGTCCGCTCGGTCGACCGGGCGGCCGCGCTCCTTCTGGCTCTCGGGGACTCGCAGGGCGAGGCCGGTGTGACCGAGCTCGCCCGGCGATTGGGCCTCCACAAGTCGACCGCGTCGCGGTTGCTCGCGACGCTCCAGAAGCGCGGCCTTGTCGAGCAGGACGATGAGACCGGCAAGTACCGGCTGGGTCTCGTCGTCATCCGGCTGGCCGAACGCGCCGAGCGCACCCTCGACCTGCGTGGGCTCGCCATGCCGGAGCTCGAGCGGCTCGCGCGGCTCACGCATGAGACGACCGGCGTGGGGATCCTGGACGGCGAATCGTTGCTGACCGTCGCTCAGGTCGACGGACCGAACCTCATCGCCGTGGGCGACTGGACCGGGCGCTCGACGCCGCTGCACTGCGTCGCGTCGGGCAAGGTCCTGATGTCGTCGCTGGCCGAGCGCGAGGTGCTCCGGATGGTCAGGCGCGGGCTCGTCCAATACACGGAGCGAACCATCATCGAGCTCGAGCCACTCCTCGAGGAGCTGGCACGCATCCGCCGGCGCGGCTACGCGACGGCGATCGGTGAATACGAGCTCGGGCTCAATGCGGTGTCCGCCCCGATCCACGACGCCCGCGGCAACGTGATCGCGGCGGTCGACATCTGGGGCCCGGCCTTCCGCCTCACGCCGCGCCGCATCCCGGAGCTGGCCGCGCAGGCCCGCGAGGCCGCAGCGGCCATCTCGGTCCGCCTGGGCGGGACAGTCCCGGAACGCCAGGCACCGACCCCCGTCCCCGCCACCGCGTAGACACGGCAGCCCGCCGCGCCGAGCGCGGCGACGATCCGGCCTCGCACGGAATGGCTAGGCTGTAGGCATGCCCGATCTCACGTCCGCAGAGGTCGCCGCGTCGCTGCGCGACACGCTCCTGCCGATCCTGCTGATCGTCGTCTTCGCGGTGCTCGCGATGCGCCTCGCCACGCTATTCGTGCATGGCATCGTCAAGACCCTGCTCGACCGCGAGGCCACCGAAGGCACCGCCCAGGAACTGAGCGCGGTCGAGCTCAAGAAGCGGATGGATACCCTCGACGGCTTCGCCGCGCGGACCATCCAGTTCGTCATCGTGACCATCGCCGGCCTGATGATCCTCGCGAAGCTCGGGCTCGATATCGGCCCGGCCGTCGCCGGTCTCGGGATCGTCGGGATCGCGGTCGGGTTCGGGGCACAGACCCTGGTGCGCGATTACCTCACGGGCTCGCTGATCCTCGTCGAGAACCAGTTCAGCGTCGGTGATGTCGTCCGGCTGGCAGGCGTCGAGGGGACGGTCGAGGACTTCAACCTGCGCCGGACCACCGTCCGCGACATCGATGGTGTCGTCCACAGCATCCCGAACGGGGTGATCACGGTCGCCTCCAACCTGACCCGGGTGTGGTCACGGATCAACCAGGACGTCACGCTCGCGTATGGGACCGATGTCGACCGCGCGATCCAGGTCGTCGACGAGGTCGGGCAGGCGATGAAAGCCGATCCCGCCTGGCGCAAGGCCATCCTCGAGCCGCCGCGCGTCGACCGGGTCGAAGCGATCAGCGATCAGGGCGTGACGCTGAAGATCCTTGGCTCCGTTCGGGCCCCCGAGCAATGGGCGGCAGCAGGGGAGTACCGCAAGCGGCTCATCGCCGCCCTGGACGCGAACGGCATCGACACACCGGGCCGCGTGCGTCCGCCCGCAGCACCACCCTCTGTCCCCGGCACGGCGCGGTAGGATGGCCCGGCCAGTGAGTGAGCGTGAGGAGTGTCCGTGAGCGCAGATCCGACCTCGCCCCAGTCCGCCGCGATCGAGAACCTCCTCGCCGAGAACCGCACCTTCCCGCCTGACCGTTCGTTCGTCGCACAGGCCAACGCGAAGCCGGATCTCTATGCCGAGGCCGAGGCGGATCCGGTCGCCTTCTGGGCGCGATTGGCACGGGAGCGGCTGGACTGGGACGAACCGTTCACGACCACGCTCGAGTGGGACCTGCCGTTCGCGAAGTGGTTCATCGGGGGCAAGCTGAACATCGCCTACAACTGCGTCGACCGGCACGTGAAGAACGGGCTGGGCGACAAGGTCGCCTACCACTGGATCGGCGAGCCCGGCGAGACGCGCACCCTCACGTACGCCGACCTCCATCGCGAGGTCCAGAAGGCTGCGAACGCGCTCAAGGAGCTCGGTATCCGGACCGGCGATCGGGTCGCGATCTACATGCCGATGATCCCGGAATTGCCGATCGCCATGCTCGCCTGCGCACGGATCGGCGCGCCACACACGGTCGTCTTCGCCGGCTTCTCAGCCGAAGCGCTCAGCGGCCGCATCAACGATGCCCAGGCCAAGCTGGTCATCACGGCCGACGGCAGCTATCGACGTGGGAAGGCGATGCCGCTCAAGGCCGCGGTCGACGAGGCGGTGGCGAGCAGCCCGACGATCGAGCATGTCCTGATGGTCCGCCGTCTTGGCGACGAGGCCCCCGACACGACGTTCGATGATGGCCGCGACGTCTGGTGGCACGACCTCGTCGATCGGCAGGCCGCTGACTGCCCGCATGTGCCGCTCGACTCGGAGCACATGCTGTACCTGCTCTACACCTCGGGCACGACCGCCAAGCCCAAGGGGATCATGCACACGACCGCGGGCTATCTCCTGGGAACGAGCTACACCCACGAGATGATCTTCGATCTCAAGCCCGACGACGTGTACTGGTGCGCCGCGGACATCGGCTGGGTCACCGGGCACAGCTACATCGTCTACGGGCCACTGGCCAACGCCTCGACGAGCCTCCTCTACGAGGGCTCGCCCGACACGCCGGCGTGGGACCGCTGGTGGTCGATCATCGAGGAGTACAAGGTCAACATCCTGTACTGCGCCCCGACGGCGATCCGCGCCTTCATGAAGCAGGGCGAATCGTTCCCAGCCAAGCACGATCTCGGCTCGCTACGCGTCCTCGGGTCGGTCGGTGAGCCGATCAATCCGGAGGCCTGGCTCTGGTACCACGAGAACATCGGCGGCGGGCGTGCTCCGATCGTCGACACGTGGTGGCAGACCGAGACGGGCCAGATCCTCATCTCGCCACTCCCCGGCGTGACCATCACGAAACCGGGAAGTGCCACATTCCCGTTCCCCGGCATCGAGGCGGACGTGGTCGACGGCGACGGGAACAGCGTCCCCTTCGGCGGGGGAGGCTACCTCGTCCTGAAGCGACCGTGGCCGGGCATGCTCCGGGGCATCTACGGAGACCCCGAGCGGTACAAGGAAACGTACTGGAGCCGCTTCCCCGGGATGTACTTCGCAGGGGACGGGGCGAAGCGCGACGACGAGGGCTACTTCTGGCTGCTCGGCCGCGTCGACGACGTCATGAACGTGTCCGGCCACCGGATCTCGACGATCGAGGTGGAGTCGGCGCTGGTCGACCACAAGTCGGTCGCGGAGGCGGCGGTCGTCGGCAAGAACGATCCGATCACCGGTCAGGCGATCTTCGCCTACGTGATCCTTCGAAGCGGCGTGGACCCGACGGAGGCGCTCGCCGAGGAGCTGCGGGGGCACGTCGCCAAGGTCATCGGACCGATCGCGAAACCGAAATTCCTCTTCTTCACGCCGGACCTGCCCAAGACCCGCTCCGGCAAGATCATGCGTCGTCTGCTTCGTGACATCGCGGAGGAGCGCGCCCTCGGCGATACGACGACCCTCGCAGACCCGAACGTGGTCGAGACGATCCGCTCCGAGAGCTGGAAGGCCGAGGACTGACGCGTGCCCTTCGACTTCCTCAAGCGGAAGAAGGATGACGGCGCCGGGAAGCCCGGGGCTGCCGGTCAGCCCGCGCCCGCTGGTCGGCCCCGCTCGGGCCGCGGTGTCCCGTTCGATGGCGTGACCGAGGAATGGCGGATCGTCGGCAACATGGAGGTCAGCGGCCGGCTGTCCGACGCCTTGAACAAGCGTGAGTCGATCACCATCTCCGACGTCCAGTGGGCCCCGATCAACGGCTCCGAGCCGCTCGCGCCCGCGCCGGGTCTCAAGGCCGTCGACCCGTACGACCTGATCATGGTGCTGGCGAGCGAGACGTCGTTACCGCCACTCAACGACGAGGAGCGCGCGGCCCATCGCGTCCACAAGGTGTCGTACGACGTGGCCTTGGAGGTGCCCCCATTCCGCGTCGTGGGGACGGTGTATCTCCATCCCGGATCGGAGCCAGAACGGCTGCTCGATCGCGCGACCGAGATGTTCGTGCCGGTGGTCGATGCCACCGCCTATCTAGAGGGGAACCCGGTCGCGCCGGAGATGGACGCGATCCTCGTCAACCGTTTCTACCTGCGCGGGATCGAGCAGGTCGATCGCCGGACCGGCGAGCGGCACCAGAAGCTCCCCGGCGCCCCGTTGGGCGGCGTCAGCTGGCAGGATCGCTCGCGGTAGTCGACCTAGGCTCGGGCGGTCGTCTTCGCTCGATTGAAGAGCGCGAACGGGACC
Source organism: Patescibacteria group bacterium (assembly GCA_035606295.1). Classification (GTDB taxonomy): domain Bacteria; phylum Chloroflexota; class Limnocylindria; order Limnocylindrales; family CSP1-4; genus SPCO01. The sequence goes on along the minus strand of DATNFQ010000137.1, from coordinate 2,597 downwards.
TTGACGGGCGGGGGTGCCGCCTGCGTGCCGAGTACCCGGTCCGCCAGGGCGTCGAAGTCTTCCGTGATCTTTTCCTTGGGGAACATCTCGATCACGGTGCGGCCCTCATTGGCCGCACGGACGAACAGCAGGCCGCCCGACCGGATCAACGCGGTCGACGGCATCCCCACGGTCCGCTCCATATCCGCGACGGCCACGCCGCTGTTGGCGCGATTGATCACAAGGGCCAGCCGGTCACGGACGCCGAGCTCCTGCGCGTAGTCGGACAGTTGGACGGCTGCCCGGATGGCCGGCACGTCCGGTGTCACCGGCACGAGGATCCTGTCCGCGATCGCGAAGATCGCCTGGTTGAGCCGGCTGTATGAGGGGTGCAGGTCGATCACGACGAAATCGAAGCCACGCCGAGCGGCCTGGATCGCGTCGACGACCCGCTCGGGCTCGAGGATGTCCGTGTCGAGCGGCGAATTCGTCAGCGACGCGACGCGCATCCCTGAAGGATGTGCTGAGGCGATCTCGGCGATGCCCTCCCGGGGGCCGCCTTCGGCCTGGTCATGCCAGGAGTCAGCGAGCGTCCGCACGCCATCGATGCCGAGCGACGTCGTTACGTGGCCCGTCACGGTATCGGCGTCGACGAGCAGCACGTTGTGACCGCGGCGGCTCTGGAGGACGGAGGCGAGGTTGGTCGCGATCGTGGTCTTGCCGACGCCCCCCTTCGGGTTGAACACCACGATGACCGTCGCGCGCGAGCTCCAGCCCTCGGTCTCGATCGGCCCGCCCTGAAGGACCGGACCCGAGCCGTCGTCGACGGTCTGGCTCCGGATGCACATCGCCTCGACGCGCCAGCGCAGCGATTCCGCTGAATACGGACGGCTGAAGAACTCGTCCTCGACCTCGCCACCGCCCACGTCCATCCGGGCGAGTGCCCGGTCGGACATGACCATCAGCGCGGGGATCGCGCGACCGTTGTCCCGAAGCAGCCCGTAGTACTCGAGCGACTGGTCGAGATCGGTCTCACCGTCGAGGATCGCGACCGCGACGTCTCGGCGGCTGACGAGCAGGGCTTCGAGCTCGTCCGGGTGATTGACGGTGGCGACGGTGAATCCGGCGGCGCGAAGCTCAGCGGCGACGGGTGTCGCCTCACTCGCGGGAAGGGCGACGGCGATGGCCGGACGGGCCACGATGTCAGCCCTCCGATTCGGGGTCGCGCGCCGCGACGGTCAGCTCGCCCTGCGCCTCATTCGTCACTCGGGCCGAGAAGCCCGGCAGGGTCGCGATGCCATCGCCGAGATCGAGTCCAGGATCGTGGCTCACCGCGAACACGAACTCACCGTCCGGGCCGGACGACACACCGACCGAGCGAACGCCCTCGACGCGGGCGAGGTTGCGCTTGAAGCCGGCGATGCTGGCGACGCTGACGAGACCGGTCACGACGACGCGGGTCGAAGCGACCTCGCTCGCGGCGGCGGGCTCGTCGGCGACCAGGCCGGCCAGGCGCGCTGCAAGCGCGTCGTCGGCGATCGTCGGGATCTCCTGCTCATCGGTGCTCGGCTCCGCGGCGAACGCGGCCGCCTCGGCTTCGGCATTGGCGAAGTCACTGTCCAGACCGAGCGCCGACAGGCGAGGGTCCGCACTCTCGGACGGGCGGCTATGGGCAGCCGGCTCCTCGGCCTGCAGACCGAAGAGATCGCCGGTGTCTTCCTGGGTCGGCTCGATCGTCGTCTGGGCCGCCGACGCGTCGTCGTAGTCCGGCGCGTCGTCGTCGGTGGTGCCCGTCGACCAGCCGTATGGATCGGCCGCGGCCTCGGTCGGCGCCTCGGCAGGTGCCTCGTCGGCGGTCGCCTCTGCGGCCGGCCCCTCGACAGCAGCACGCTCCTCGACGGTCTCAGACTCGGCGACCGGCGAAGGCGACTCCCAGGCGTTCGGTTCAGCCACCGCAGTGGCCTCGGCCGGCGCATCCGAGTGCGCTTGTTCGAACTCGGCAGTACCCCAGGCATCGTCCGGCTGCGGCGCCGGCGCGACCTCGACGGAGGTTTGGACGGGTGCGGTCCACTCGGCCGTCGCGACATCGTCGTCGTCGAACGCGGGCGGCTCGGGCAGCGTCTCCGCCATGGCGGCGAAGCGCGTCGGATCGTCTTCGGCGAGAAGACGCTCGAAGAAGGCAGCCATCTCGGCCTCGAACCCGGTCACGCGCGACTGGACATGCTCGATGCGGGCTTCGATCTGGGCGGCGTGGGCTTCGACCTCGCGCTCGAGGACGTCCTTCCGATGCGCGATGCGCTCGTCGGTCTCCTCACGGATGTGCGCGATCTCGTTCTTCGACCACTCGCGGATCGAGGCGACGTCCTCGTCGGCACGCTTTCGAAGCTGCGTGGCCTCGTCGGCCGTGCTCGCGTGGATGGTTTCGATGTGCGCTTTGGCGTCGGCGTTGAACTTCTCGAGGACGTCAGCGCGGGCGGCTTCTGCTGCCGTCTGCATGGCCTTGGTGAGATCGGCCATGAACTTGTTGGACTTCCGTGCCGGACCAGCGACGGCTGCAGGAGCTGTCTCCGAGCTCGGTGCGGCATCCGCGACCGGCGCGGCATCCGCGAGCGGCGCGG
>DATNFQ010000136.1:0-6412 GCA_035606295.1 Patescibacteria group bacterium | reverse complement strand
CGGCGAACTCGTCCCCGCCCAGTCGAGCCGCGACGTCGGTCGGACGAAGGACCTCACGAAGCCGCTCGGCGACGCCCACCAGGAGTCGGTCTCCGGCCGCGTGACCCATCGTGTCGTTGACGATCTTGAAGTCGTCGAGATCGAGGAACAGGACCACCGGCATGCCGTCCGCGGCGGCGTCCTCGATGCGCGCCTCGACTCGATCGAGGAACAGCGTCCGGTTGGCCAGCCCGGTCAACGGGTCGTGATAGGCCTGGAACCGGAGCTCCTCCTTGAGGCGGGAAAGCTCGGCGAGGGATTGTTCGAGATGACCGTTCTCGAGCGCGACCGCGGCCTGGTTGGCGAGCGTCTCGAGGAGCCGCAGGTCGTCCTCCGAGAAGGTCGTCCCCGCCGTGAGTCGATTGGAGATGCGCAGGGAGCCGATGAGGTCCGATTCGCCTCGCAGTGGACTCACCATGTCGCTGCGGTCGTCGGATGCGCCGAGGGTCGTCGGGAGGAAGAAGGGCGCGGTCGCGTCACGGATCCGCGCGTGGAGCGGATCGGTCTGGGGGTCGGCCGTCGGTACCATCACCTCCGGGGTGCCTTCGTGGCGGGACGTCGTCCGGAGCGCCTCGATCTCGTTGCCGCGCGGATAGAGGATCACCTCGGCGAGCTCGGCACGGAACATCGTGCGGGCGTGACCGAGGAGCGCCACCAGGGTCGAGTCGAGCTCGGGCGAGTGCTGCAGGATCCGCGACGACTGGTACAGCAGCTCAAGGCGCTCGTGCTTCTCGCGCTCGGAGACGTAGGCCTGGTACGCGAGGAAGACGATCGCCAGCGGCAGCACGAGGAGCCACAGCAGGACGGGATCGATCCACATCACCGAGACGGCGAGCAGCGCGAGGCTCGTGTTGGCGAACGCGACCATGCTGCCGAACTGGATCATCTCGGGCAGCTTCTCGAATTGGGGGGCGCCGCCCGAGATCGTGATGACGGTCGCGATGGTGAGCGCGCTCAGGATCGTCGCGGACAGCGTCGCTGCGAACGCAGCGAGCCAGTCGACGAGATGAGGCTGGCCATTCACGTCGCTGATCGCGTAGAGGACCGTGAGCTCGACGACCGCGACCAGGGCGAAGTTCGCGAGGTTGAAGATGAACTTCTCGATCCGCTGCCGTCCGCCGATCAGGAACGCGACGCTCGAGCCGACGAGCAGCGCCAGCACGTAGTCGAATGGCGACAGGAAGAAGAAGCCGATGACGGCGGGAAATTCGCTCAGCGAGAAGGAGTGGGTCTCGCGCCGGAAGTGGACCTGGACGACCTTGAGTTCGGCGGTCGCGAAGGCCACGGCCAGCAACGGCCACGGCAGCGACAGATGCACCGGCGGCGTCGACAGGCCGGCCAGCTGATTCCGGTAGATCAGGAACGCCAGTCCGGCGAGGATGGCGGAGAAGGTCCAGATCCGCGTCGAGGGCGGCCACGGCTTACCCCCGGTGAGGGCGCGTCCGACGGGACCGGCAGCACGGGTCAGCCGGTTTGACATCGACCTGTGATCGTCTCGTTCATCGTTGCCTCGGTCTCCCGACCCCCCGGAGCCGGGTCGACAAGCGCCTGTAGCCCTCGATCGGCGTAGCGGTTAGGACACTTGTACGGCGCAGACCCCTCGTTGCCGCACCGCACAGAGGTACCGAACGACCCCTGACCACCGGTTCGTGATCCTCGCGGGCTGCACGGCTCCGCGGCCAGCGCGCCGCTCCGCGGCTAGCCGGACGAGCGAAGGCCGCCGGCATGGCCGGCGGCCTTACAAGTGCGGATGCGTCTGGCCTAGTGCCAGCGCTGCCCAGCCTCGATGACATAGGCCGAGCTTGCGAGGGTCAACAGGGCGAGGATCAGTCGGAACGACTGCCCCCTGACATAGACCCTCATCGCTAGTACCAGCGCATTCCCGCGCCGATGGACAGAGCCATGGCCGCGAGCAGTGTGAGGGCCCATGCGAAGCGCGTCAGTCTCGCCGTCACGCCGAACTCCTTCCGATCGAAAGGACGTTGCACTCCCGGGCAGGCAACCGGGCGGTCTCAGTGAGATCCCTGGCTTTGCGTCCCCGCCTCGCGACGGGTTTGCCGGTACAACCGTTCGAGCGAAGCGACATCGGTGTCGCTCGTGCCGAACGCTAGGGCGGTCGATCGCGGCTTCCAATGACGAACCCGTACCCCCTCGGGTCAGTGCGCGGGAGCACCAGCGCGGGAACGGTCGACGAGGCTCGTCGTGAGGGTCCCATGACCATCGTGTGGGGGTCTTGGGCGGGCGTGTCCGGTATAGGTGGGTTCGCCGCCGGGGCCACGGTGCTAGAGGTCCTGTTTGACCACGTACGAGCGCAACGAAGAACGCCTCGACCGGAGCGCGCTCCGGTCGATCGTGCGCGCCTCGAACATGGGCTATGCGCTGGCGTTCATCGTGGTCGCTGCCTCACTGGCGCTCCAGGCGTTGAACCTTGCGCTGCCCTCGGGCGCGCTGCCGGCGACGCCGGTCCCAGTGGCGATCGCCGTCGCGGTCGCCGGTACCGTGCTGTTCGCCATCGTGCTGCTGGTCTTCCGACGGCGCATCGCCCGCGGCATCGCGACCGTCAACCGCGACTTCTCCGAGCTGCGCGAGGCATACGACCGAGCTCGCCTCGATTCGCTCCTCGACGGCCTGACGGGTCTTGGGAACCATCGCGCGTTCCAGGAGGAGCTCGACGCCCGCATCGCGCAAGCGCGCGACGACGAGCAGCCGCTGGCACTCGTGATGATCGACGTCGACGACCTCAAGACCGTCAATGACGAGAAGGGGCACGCGGCCGGCGATGACGTGCTGCGTTCCGTGGCCCAGATCATGCGTGCCAACTTGCGTCGTGGCGACGGCGCGTATCGGACCGGTGGCGACGAATTCGCCTTGATCCTGCCCGCGTGCGACGCCGAGGGAGCGGAGGTCATCGCGAACCACCTGCTCGCCCTGGCGCTGAGCGGGCATCACGGTCGGACGGGCGTGTTCTCGGTCACGATCGGGATCGCGGCGTTCCCGGAACCGAGCACCGACCGCCACCAGATCATCCATCACGCTGATGCCGCCCTCTACGCGGGCAAGCGCCACGGTCGGACGAACGTCCAGCGCTTCGACCCGACGAAGCACGGGATAGCCGAGGACGCCCGTAGCCTCGCCCAGCTCGAGTCTGCGGTCGTTCGCGTCGCGACGGAGGACCTGCTGCGAGCGGTCTACCAGCCGATCTACTCGCTGACGACGGGCGCCATCGTCGGGTTCGAGGGTCTGGTTCGTCCGTCGCCCGAATCGGGCTTCTCGACACCGACCAGCCTGTTCGTGGCCGCCGAAGCGACCCGGCGTACCGTCGAGCTCGATGTCGTGTGCGCTCGAGCGGTGCTTGCCGGTGCAGCCGAGCTCGGCGAGGAACGCTATCTCTCGATCAACCTTTCGCCGCGGACGCTGGAGTCCGACGCGTTCAGCGTCCAGGAGATCCTCGCGCTGGCCCGGCGCCACGGCGTCGCCCCCTCACAGCTGGTCGTCGAGATCACGGAGCGCGAGAGCGTCGACGACCTGCGTCGTCTGCAGCAGGCGATCACGACCCTGCGCCGGAACGAGGTCCGTGTCGCCATCGACGATGTCGGTGCCGGCAACGCGGGTCTCCGCCTCCTGAGTGAGGTCGAGTTCGACATCCTCAAGATCGACCTCTCGCTCGTTCGCGCGAGCGCGACCCACGGCGCGACCGAGGCCGTGCTCCAGGCGCTTGGCACGCTCGCCCGGACTCGCGGTCATCGGATCGTGGCCGAGGGCATCGAGACGCCGGACCATCTCGAGTCCGTGCTCGAGCTTCGCTACGACGCTGGTCAGGGCTATCTGTTCGGCCGTGCCGAGCCGACGCTGGACCGCAAGCCGATCGACCTCTTCGCGCTGCTCTCCGGACACGGCGAGGAACAGCCCGCCGCCTGACGCACCGCGTGACGTCCCGGGCGTCCGCCCGCGACTACACTCCGCGCCATGCCCGCCCCCGATGGACCGGTCGCGTATGCCGGTGAGCCCGGCGCGTTCGCCGAGGACGCGGTCCTCGCCGCGTTCGGGGATGTGCCACGCACGGCGCTCGCGAGCTTCCGCGGCGTGTTCGAGGCCGTGACGGCCGGCGACGCGGTCGCGGGCGTCGTACCGATCGAGAACGTCATCAATGGGACGGTCCGGGAGAATTACGACCTTCTCGTCGAGTTCGGACTCGCGATCCACGGCGAGGTGATGGTCCCGGTGCGACTGTGCCTGGCGGCGCTGCCCGGACAACGGATCGATGACATCGAGCGGGTCTACTCGCACATCCAGGCGCTGGGTCAGGCTGAGACGTTCCTGCGTTCCCGACCCTGGCAGCTTCTCTCGACGTACAACACCGCGGGCGCCGGCAAGGCGATCGCGGACTCCGGCGAGCGCGGCGCGGCCGCCGTCCTGTCGCCCCGTGCCGCCGATCTGTTCGGGCTCGAGTCGCTCGCCGACGAGATCGGCGACCTACCCGGAAACCGCACGCGCTTCCTCGTCCTCGCGTTGCCGGACGCTCCGGCGCTGGACCTTCTCGATCCGCCGTCGCATCGTCGGACGACGCTCGTCGTCGCAGTCCGCAACGAGCCCGGGACACTGCTCGCGGTCCTGCGCGTGATCGCCGATCACGACCTGAACATGCGCAAGCTCGAGTCGCGTCCGAGCCGTGAACGCGCCTGGGAGTACGTGTTCTGGATCGACCTCGACGGCGATGTCGCCGATCCTGCGATGACCGCCGCCCTGGACGAGGTACGCGGCGTGACGACGATGACGCGTGTGCTTGGGAGCTACCCGAGCCCGGACGCCTGACCGCTCAGATCTCGCTCGCGCACGCCTTGCACTTGGTGGCGTCGACCGCGTTCGCCTCTTTGCAGTACGGGCAGGTCTTGACCTCCTCGGGAGGCGGCTCCTTGACCAGGTTGCGGCTGATCTGCCAGACGACGAACGCGATGATCACGAAGGCGATGACAGCGTTGATGAAGAGACCCCACCGGATCGCGACCTCAGTGGCTGGGTCGCCGTTGACTGCCGGCTTGAGCACGTACTTGAGCGAAGCGAAGTCGACGCCACCGAGGACGTAGCCGATCGGCGGCATGATGATGTCGTTGACGAGCGAGTTGACGACGGTCCCGAGAGCGCCGCCGATGACCACGCCGATCGCCAGCGCGAGGGCGTTGGACTTGACGAGGAACGCCCGGAACTCCGTCAGCATCAGCCTGTTCCGCGCTCAGTGCTCGACGATCTTGGGCAGCTTCTTCGACTGGTCGATCCAGTCCAGCAGCTCCTTCTCGTTCGGGGCGCGACGGACGATGTGCGGTCGGGCCGCGACGACCTCGTCGATCGTCGTGGCGAGGTTCGCGGCGTTGCGCCTGGCCAACTCCGCAGGCGAGTCAACGCCGGCTGCCTCGAGCAGGTCGGAGTATTCCGACCCGACGCCGTTGATGCGCATCAGGTCGACGTGGTTCACCCATTCGAGGATCAGCGCGTGCGCGATGCCGGTGGCCTCTTCGAGCGCATGCCGGCCTGATGGCTTGGCACCTCGCTCGAGAAGATCGTCGGTGCTCTTGACGCCCGCCGCTTCGAGCTTTCCCGCGTAGACCGGGCCGATCCCCTCGACGTCCTCGATCCGCATCTCGACATCCTCCTGGCGACCTCGCGACGTGACGCCCCGTGAGCGGCCAGCCGGCCCGACGGGGCCCGATGATAACCTTGCCGTCCCGCTCCGACGACCCTGCGCACCCCCTTGGAGGACCGATGGACCAGGCCTTCCGCGACGCCATCTCGGCCGGCTACGGGTTCAACGAGCCGACCCTGATCATCGGTAGCGCGATGCTCGGTGACGAGCTGTTCAACGACGTCCGCGTCGCGGTCCCGATGTCGACGCTGAACCGCCACGGGCTGGTCGCAGGCGCCACGGGCACCGGTAAGACCAAGACGCTACAGCTGCTCGCGGGTCAGCTGTCGAAAGCCGGCGTACCGGTCTTCGTCGCAGATATCAAGGGCGACCTGACGGGTCTCGCTGCCGCTGGCGACGGAACGAACCCGAAGGTGCAGGAGCGGGTCGCGTCGCTCGGTTGGACGTTCGAGGCAGCCGGTCATCCGGTCGAGTTCCTGTCGCTGACCGGCAAGCTCGGCGCGCAGGTCAGAGCGACGGTCCATTCGTTCGGGCCGCTGTTGCTGGGCAAGGTCCTGGACCTCAACGAGACGCAGACGAGCATCCTCGCGCTGGTCTTCAAGTACTGCGACGACAACGACCTGCCGCTGCTCGACCTCAAGGACCTGGCCGCGACGCTGAAGTACCTCTCGTCGGACGAGGGGAAGCCCATCCTTGCCGACTACGGCGGGATGTCGCCGGCGTCGGTCGGCGTCC
>DATNFQ010000135.1:0-4626 GCA_035606295.1 Patescibacteria group bacterium | reverse complement strand
CTTTGGTGCCCGGCGCGAGCTCCACGACGGAGCCGTCCGGCCGCTCGACGCGCAGCTCGGTCGCGCCGTGGGGCACCGGCAGCGCGACCGGGTCGCCGGGCTTCAGCGCCTCGGTCGGCGCGGCGCTGCCGCCCATCAGCTCGCCGGTCAGGTTTGCGATGAGGATCGGGAACGCGACCTGCAGCGGCAGGTCCGACTGGCGGGGCTCGAAGGCAAGGACGGCGCTGTTGATGCCGTCGCGAGCCCCGGAATAGAGCAGGGGCGCGCCGCGAGGTCCGGGGACGATCGCCCGCGCCCAGGTCGGTACGGTCAGTTTCACGGCCTCGGAGATGTGCGTCGTCGAGAGGTCTACGTAGCGGAGGACCGGCTCGTCGGGGTCGAGGCTGCCGATACCCGGGTTCTTGAGGGTCCCCGAGACATCGCCCAGGGGTCCGCTGCGTGGCGGCGCGATCGCCAGGACCGGTGTCTTGGGCAGGGTCGCCGGAAGGAAGTCCTCGAAGATGACGAGATCCCAGGGACGACTGTCCTTGCGATCGGTCGCCGGTCCGTATTCCGCCGGCGTCACGCCGAACAGCTCGACGTCGGGGAGGAACGAGAGTGCGGTCTCGAGGTAGGGATCACCCTCGCCGACGACGAGCACGAGCCGCTTTCGATCCGGCGGGATGACCGCCCACGCGCGGTCGTCGACGGAGAGCTGATCGGGAGCCGACTGGACGGCCGGGTCCGGACCGACCAGACGAACCTCCACGGTGCCGACCTCACGGGGCAGGTCGTCGATGATCACGTCGGAACGCGCCTGCGGATCGAGCTTGACGTCGCGGACCTCGAGGAGCCGGTCGTCGCCCCACAGCTCGAGCCGCCGGTTCGCCGCCTCGAGATCGAGGTTGGCGACGCTGACGAACACCGATCGGGTGACTGCCGATGGCGCGGTCCGCACGGCGAGCGCGACGATCGCCTGGTTCTTCCGGTCCCGACCGACCGACAACACCTTTACGGGAGCGGCGACGCGGCCTGTCGGCTTCGAGGCGAGCGCGGCGTCCGTCGCGACGAGGATCTGCGCGTCACCCGAGCGTGCGGCCAGCTTCGACGCCAGCTCCAGGGCATCGCCGAGGTCGCCGCGGCTCTCCGTCACGGGTAGGGACTCGATCGCCTGGCGGACCCGCGTCAGGTCGCTCGTCTCATTGATGACGATCCGTGCCGTGCGATCCGCCGCGATCAGGCTCACCTTGCCGCCGGTCGGCAAGTCCTTGAGGGCATCGATCGCGACCTGCTTGGCGGCCGTCAGCCGATCCGGCACGACGTCGGTCGCGGCCATGCTGGCCGACGTGTCCATGACCAGCACGATGTCCCGTGCCAGTCCAGCGGGCCGCTCGAGGAACGGCCGCGCCGCGAGCAGCCCGAGCGCGATCACGAGCAGCAGTTGAAGCAGCAACAGCAGGCTCCGGCGCAGCCGCTGCCACGGGGCGTTGGCCTCGACGTCCGCCACGAGGCGGGTCCAGAGCAGGGTCGACGGCACGACCGCCTCGTCGCGCCGGAGCTTGAGGAGGTACATCGCGATGACAGCCGGCAGGAAGAGCAGGCCGAGCAGCGCGAGTGGCGTCGTGAACGGCACGCCCGCTACCCGAGCACGCGCCGGCGTCGGAGCTCGGCGAACATGAGGTCGGCCAGGTTCACGTCCGAGGCGAGGTCGACGTAACTCGCGCCGCGCCGTGCGGCGAGATCGGCGAAGTCCGACTTCCACGCGGCGAGCCTTGTCTTGTAGGCGTCGATCGTGGCCAGGTCGGCCGTGATGTCGACGCGCTCGTCGGTCTCGACATCGACAAGCCGGAGATCACCCTGCAGTGGCGGGTCGAGCTCATCGGGCGACAGGACGTGCAGGACGATCAACTCCGAGCCGGTCGCGGCGAGTTCCCGGATCACCCGATCCGCGCCGGGATCCAGGAGGTCACTCAGCAGGACGATCACGCCACGGCCGTGGAGCTGGGCTGCGGCGTGGCGAGCGGCGACGACGAGGTCCGTCACGCCCTCGGCGGGATCGATCGCCGAGAGGTCGGCAAGAAGGCGGAAGACGCGCCCGGAACCCCGGAGCGAGGCTCGTCGCCTAGCCGTCCGGCCACTCAGCGCTGTCACCGCGATCCGGTCCTCGCTCGCGAGCCCGATGTAGCCCAGGGCTGCCGCGGCACGCTTCGCGAACAGGAGCTTCGAGGGCTGGCCCGTCGCCATCGAAGCAGACGCGTCGACCAGCAACGTGACGGTGATGTCCTCCTCCTCGACGAACAGCTTCACGAAGAGCCGTTCGAGGCGCGCATAGACGTTCCAGTCAAGCTGGCGGAGGTCGTCGCCCAGCGTGTACTCGCGGTAGTCGGCGAACTCGACCGATTGGCCGCGCTTGACGCTGCGCCGCCCGCCCTTGAGCCCGCCGCGGACCGGCGAGCGCATGATCAGCAGCAGCCGCTCCAGCTGGCGGAGGAACGCCTCGTCGAAGACGGTCGGGTCGACCTCGCTCGGCAGGAAGCTCGGGCGCGTGCCGGCCGCGGGCGGTGGCGAGGCCTCGTCGGCCGGGCTCGCTCGCTCGGTCATGGACTCGCTATTCGACGGTCGGGACGGCGACGGCGTCGAGGATCGCGCGGACGGCCGACTCGCTGGTGATGCCCTCGGCCTCGCCCTCGAAGTTGAGGATGATCCGGTGGCGAAGGGCCGGCAGGGCGACGGCCCGGACGTCGTCGGTCGAGACGTTGAACCGGCCATCGAGCAGGGCGTAGATCTTGCCGGCCGTCACGAGGGCCTGGGCGCCTCGGGGCGACCCGCCATAGCGGACGTACTCGCGGACGAGGCCGGGTGCCCGCTCGTTGTCGGGGTGCGTGGCCGCGAGGAGACTTACCGCGTAGGCCGTGACGTGCGGCGCGATCGGGACCGCGCGCGCGAGCCGCTGCATCTCGACGATCTCGGCCGCCGTGCAGACCTTGCTCGCGGACACCGAGTCGGCGCCCGTCGTCCTGTCCATGATCTGGATCAGGTCCTCCTCGGATGGGAACGGGACCATGACTTTGAACAGGAACCGGTCGAGCTGGGCCTCTGGGAGGGGATAGGTCCCCTCCATCTCGAGGGGGTTTTGGGTCGCGAGCACGAAGAACGGCGGGTCGAGCTTGTAGCGCTGGCGCGCGACGGTGACCTGATGCTCCTGCATGGCCTCGAGCAGGCTCGACTGGGTCTTCGGCGTCGCCCGGTTGATCTCGTCGGCGAGCACCAAGTTCGCGAACACCGGACCCGGCTGGAACCGGAAGACGCGCTGGCCGCCTTCCTCGATGAGGATGTTCGTGCCGGTGATGTCGGCCGGCGTCAGGTCGGGCGTGAACTGGATCCGGTTGAACGAGCAGTCGATGACGTCGGCGATCGTTCGAACGAGCATCGTCTTGCCGAGACCGGGCACGCCTTCGAGCAGCACGTGGCTGTTGGCGAGCAGTCCCGTCAGCGTCTGGCGGACCAGCTCACGCTGGCCGACGATCACGCGACCGACCTCGCGTTCGATCGCCCCGGCGCGTTCGGCGAACGCCTCGGGTGCGAGGCGTGGCGTCTGGTCGGTCGTGACGGTTTCCATGTGGCCTCCGGATCCGGTCATCGACGGGTGTCGATGCCCCTCAGTTCGACGGGTCGAGCGAGCTGAAGTACTCGCGGACGTAGTCCTTGATCGAGAGCGGGACGTAGCCGCGATCGAGCGAGGTCTGGGCGTACTGCTGGAAATCGCTGTAGACCTGCTGGTACGGCGTTAGCGCGCCGTTGTTGCTTCCGCTGCCGACCTGGCTGCCCTGCTGGGTCTGGCCGTCGCCACCGGTCCCCGCGACGTACGACGGGTCGCCGGGCTTGCCGAGCCGGTCGAAGGGCGCGAATACCGATGAGAGGTCCGCACCGAGCTGGGCTGCGCGGTTGGCGCCGGTCGGGGCACCAGGCCGCGCGTTGCCGCCCAACCCTGAACCGAGCGACCGCGCGTTCGAACCGCCACCGCCGATCCCACCCTGACCTTGACCTTGCCCCTGACCTTGACCTTGACCTTGGCCCTGACCTTGACCTTGACCCTGCCCCTGACCTTGGCCCTGACCCTGCCCCTGCCCTTGACCTTGGCCTTGGCCCTGCCCCTGCCCCTGACCCTGCCCCTGACCTTGGCCTTGGCCTTGGCCCTGCCCCTGACCCTGACCCTGGCCGCTCGCCTGAGGGCTGCCACGGCCCTGCTGGCCCTGACCGCTCGGTCGTGGGCTGCCCTGGCCCTGGCCTTGCTGGCCCTGCGCCTGCTGCCCAGCGCCCTGTCGTCCGGCGTCGGCCAGGTCACGCCGCGCGTCCTGCAGGCGTGACGCGGCTTCCGCGAGGTCGCGATTCGTGGTCACGTTCTGCTGAGCGCCGGTCATCGTGTCACCCAGACTGTCGAGCGCGGAGCGAGCCCCCGCGGTGTCGCCCTGCGCCAGGCTCTGGGCGGCAGCGCCGAGCGCGGTGGCCGCGGCCCCGTCGGCGCTTCGGGCGGTCGCCTGCATCTCGGCTAGCTGTCGTGCGAGATCGCGACGCTGGGCATCCGTCATCTCATCGAGCTTGTCTCCGAGCTCCGCGAGGTCCTCGCGCGTCTTCTCCGGGTCACCG
>DATNFQ010000134.1:0-4463 GCA_035606295.1 Patescibacteria group bacterium | reverse complement strand
GTCGTCCCGCAACGAGATCAGCCCGGGGAACTTCGTATTCCGGATGCGCGAGTTCGAGCAGATGGAGATGCAGTACTTCGTCCGGCCCGAGGCCGAGGCGGCCGCGGCGTTCGAGATGTGGCTGCCGGCCCGCCGCGCCTGGTACGAGCGCTACGGCGTCACGCCCGAGCGGCTCCGCCTGCGCGAGCACGCCCCCGACGAGCTCGCGCACTATGCCAAGCAGGCCGTAGATGTCGAATACCGGTTCCCGTTCGGCTGGAAGGAGCTCGAGGGCGTCCACAACCGCGGCGACTTCGACCTGTCGCGCCACGCTGAGGCGAGCGGCGAGAACCTCGAGTATTTCGACCAGGCGACCGGCGAACACCTCATCCCGTGGGTCGTCGAGACCGCGGCCGGCGCCGATCGTGCCGCCTTCACGTTCCTCATCGACGCGTACCGGGAGGAGGAGGTTCGCGGGGAGACCCGCGTCTTGCTCGCCCTCCACCCCGACCTTGCGCCGTACAAGGTCGCGGTCCTGCCCCTGCTCAAGAAGCGGCCGGAGATCGTCGAGCTGTGCCATCGCATCAAGGCCGATCTCCAGAAGCACACCATGGCCGTCTACGACGACACCGCGGCCATCGGCAAGCTATATCGACGCCAGGACGAGATCGGGACGCCGTGGTGCGTCACGGTCGACGTCGACTCGCTCGAGGACGGCGCCGTCACCGTCCGGGACCGCGACACCATGACCCAGGAACGGATCCCGGTCGAAGGTGTGACGAAGCTGATCCTCGATCGGCTCGAGACCGCGCGTACCGGTGCTGGCTAGTCTGTGGCAGGCCGGCCCGCAACGGAACCAGCCACAGGTTGGTTCTGATCGATGATGGACACGAAGACCGGCACGATCGTGGCGTTCGACACGCCACTAGGCGTGTGCGCCGTGCGCTGGACGGAGGCCGGGATCGCGAGCGTTCGGCTACCGAGCGCCGGGACCGCGTCGCTTCCGAGGCTTGCTGACACCGACGATGTCCCCGACTCGATCAGGTCCGCGATCGACGGCATCGTGGCGGTCATGGGTGGCGGATCGCTCGATCTGCGGTTCGTCGGTCTCGATGAGCAGGGCATCGACGCCTTCCGGCGCGAGGTCTATGCCGCGACGCGTGCGATCCCGCCCGGCTCGACCGTGACGTACGGCGACATCGCCCGTGAGATCGGTCGCCCTGATGGGGCACGGGACGTCGGGGCGGCACTGGCCAGCAACCCGTTCCCGATCGTCGTGCCATGCCACCGAGTGGTCGGCGCGAACGGCAAGCTGACGGGGTTCTCCGCCCCGGGCGGCCTGGCGACGAAGCGGCGCATGCTCGAGCTCGAAGGGACTCCCGGCTACGGCCAGCAGACGCTGTTCGGGTAAGCGGACCGGATGACCGCGAGCGCTCTCGCCCGGGCGGTCATCGATTGGCTCGCCCTGCTCGACGCGGGCCAGCGGGCATCCGCGACGTTCGCGTTCGACGACGCGGACCGGTTCGTCTGGGCGTTCACGCCCGGCGACCGCGAAGGGCTGGCGTTACGTGACATGCAGCAACCCCAGCGCGATGCGGCGATGTCGATGCTCGGCGTCGCCCTCAGCGAGCGTGGCGCGAGCGAAGCCGCGGCGATCATCGCCCTCGAGACGGTCCTCGGAGCGATCGAGCGCGATGCGGGCCGCGTGAACGGTCCGCGGCGCGATCCCGTCCTGTACTGGTTCGCCGTCTTCGGCGACCCGGCCGCCTCGGAAGGTGCGCCGTGGATGTGGCGCGTCGGTGGCCACCACGTGGCGATCAACATGACCGTCGTCGATGGACGGATCGTCGGCAGCACGCCGTCGTTCCTCGGCGCGAACCCGGCGGTCATCCCAGCCGGGCCACGTGCCGGCGAACGGACGCTGACGGGGGAGGAGACTCTGGCCCGCGAACTCATCGCGGGTCTCGCCGAGGATGCTCGTGCTGTCGCGGTCGTGGATCCCGTCGCGCCGCCGGAGATCCTGACGTCGAACGCCGCGCGTGCCGATGGGGGTCGAGTACCTCGCGGTCTCGCGTATGCCGACATGCCGAGCGACTCGCAGACCCGGCTCGAAACGCTGATCCGCCATTACCTCGGTCGCGCGCCCGATGATCTGGCCGACGACGATTGGCGCCAGGTAGTCGCCGACGGTCTCCCGGAGACGAGCTTCGCCTGGGCCGGCCCGATCGAGCGCGGGCGGGGGCACTACTACGCGGTGCGCGGTCCGCGCCTGCTCATCGAATACGACAACACCCAGGACGGCGCCAATCACATCCATTCCGTGTGGCGCGATCTCGCGAACGACTGGGGAGAGGACGCGCTAGGGGCGCACTACCGGAGCGCGCATCGGGGCTGCGTCCGGCCACGGCGCCGCGATCAGTTCGAGGCCCAGACGAAGTAGCCCCCATCGCCCCTGAGTCGGGCCACCTGATGTCGACCGGATCCGTCGCTTGCGGCGATGTCGACAGCTCGCACCGGTACGGGATCGTTCTCCCGAAGGGATAGCCCACCCTGTTCGTGGACGACGGCGATCATCGTCCCGTCCGGCGACCAACCCGCCTGCCGAGCGTCCTTGAGCACGGTCACCGGCGAACCGTCCACCGGCACGATGTACGTGTCGAGCGATGATCTTGATCCGGCCAGCCCGTTCCACGTCGTGATCGAGATCCGCGTGCTGTCCGGCGGCAAGGCCGGATGGTGACAGTCGGGCGTCCTTCGGTCGGGGTAAACATGCTGTCGGCGCGCTCACGTGGGGCCTTATCTCGCGGACGACTGGGGGGACGACACCCTAGTCGCGTGCTGGCGGGCCCGTCATCCTGCCGCTCGCGACCGGCGCGCTCGAGGGGGCAGCTGCCCCTCGGTTCGGCGGGGACACGAGGGAGGAAACCGACCCATGATGGCCATCTTCGGCGCGATCATCCCGAGATTCGCGCTGCTCGTCGGCTGGTACAACGACACGACGTTCTGGACGAATCTCTATGGCTCGCCGTTCCTGTTCCTGCTCGGGTTCCTCTTCTTGCCGTGGACGACGCTGATCTACGGCCTGGCGTCGCCCAATGGGATGACGATCGTCAACTGGATCTTCCTGCTCTTCGGGCTGTTGATCGACCTCGGGACGTGGGGCATCGGCTTCTTCGCCGCACGCAAGCAGGAGTCGTTCTACCGGGGGACGTAGGCCAGTCCCGCGGGCCGCGCGGGACGAGGGGTGATCGCAGGGAACGTTTTGGCCCTTTGCTGACGACTACCATCTGAGCGCAGCGACTTCGCCGCGCCGACCGTGTAGTCGGGTGGGTCGTGGACCAGCGAGAACTCGTCGAACGAGCGCAGCGAGGCGATCATGACGCCTTTGCGGTGCTCGCCGGCCTGTTCGTCGCGCGGCTGGACGCTGCTGCCCGGCTGATCCTCCGGGACCACGATCTCGCGCGAGACGCGGTCCAGGACGGGTTCATCCGCGCGTGGCGGAGCCTGCCATCCCTTCGCGATCCGGATCGGTTCGAAGGTTGGCTCCGGAGCCTCGTCGCGCGCTCCTGCATCGACATCCTTCGTCGTCGCGGACGGCGCCCGATCGAGGTGGAGCTGATATCGACGGATGGCCCGTCGATCGATGACGCCTCGTCACGTACCGCCGATCGCGATCTGCTCGACGAGATCCTCCGTCGGCTGCCGCCCGATCAACGGGCGGTGGTCGTGCTGCGCTATTACTTCGACCTCGAGGTGCCCGAGATCGCAGCCGCGCTGCAGATCCCTGTGGGCACCGCCAAGTCGCGCCTTCACCGGTCGATGACGCTGATGCGGTCCGCCGTCGCGGATATCGACCCCGAGGCCGCGCCACTCGTCCGAGGGCAGCTGGCATGACGACCTTCGAACGGTTCGAGCGATCGATCCCGGAGCTCATGACGGAGCTTGCCCCCGCACGCGTGCCCGACTACTTCGACGACATGCTCCAGCAGACCGAAGGGGCGACCCAGCGGCCGGCCTGGAGCTTCCCGGAAAGGTGGCTTCCCGTGGAGATCACGGCACGACCGCTGGCGATGCGGTCCTTCCCATGGAGACCCGTGTTGATCCTTGCGCTGGTGGCGTTGCTGGTCGCGGCGACGGTCGCGGTCTACGTCGGTTCGCAGAGCCGCATACCGCCGCCGTTCGGCCCGGCTGGCAACGGCGTGCTGATGTATCGAGGCGCCGACGGTGCCATCGTCTCGCTCGATCCGAAGAGCGGTGCTCAGGCGACGGTCGTCTCAGCTGCCGATGCAGGGATCGCCGATCCTGTGCCATCGCGTGATGGCCGTCGCATCGCGCTGGCCACATTCGGTGCCGCCGGTTCCGCTCCGATCGTGATCACCGATATCGGTGGGGCGAACCGAGTCACGCTCGCGGGCGTCTATCGCGAAGTCGATGATCTCGATTGGTCGCCCGATGACTCCCACCTCGCGGTCGTTTCCAACGTC
>DATNFQ010000133.1:0-5499 GCA_035606295.1 Patescibacteria group bacterium | reverse complement strand
CGCCAGGTAGGCGGTACCGGTGCCACCGTGGACGATGGGAACCACGGGGACGTGCTGCTTGATGAGGTTGTTCGCCTCGGTGTACGCCGCCTTGCGGTCCGCATCGGCGGGCGACGTCGCGCCCTTGGTCAGGGCGGCGGCGATGTCGTCGAACGGGCCACCGAACTTCTTGCCCGACCCCGAACCGAAGTGGAAGTCGAGGAAGTTCGTGGCGTCGGGATAGTCAGCACCCCAGCCGTAGATGAACAGACCGGTCATCTCACCGGCCGTGACGGCCTTGGTAAAGGCACCCGACTCCTGGAGGTCGATCGAGGTCTTGATGCCGAGATTGGCCTCGAGCTGCTGCTGGATCTCGGTCGCGATGACCGGCGGATCCGGGTTGTACGGTCGGACCGCCGCGCGGAACGACAGCGGATAGGTCTTGGAGAAGTCGAAGTTCGCGTCCGTCAGGAGCTTCTTCGCCGCGGTCGCGTCGAAGTCATACCAGCTGTCGCCCTCGCAGCCGAACGGCACGAGCGGCGGGCATGGCGTGAAGTGCGTCGCGACCTCCGTCCCTTCGGGATAGAAGTTGTCGGCGATGCGCTTGCGATCGATGCCCATCGCGATGGCCTTGCGGACGTTCTCGTCGTCCCACGGCTTCACCGCGCGGTTCATGCCGATGTACATCGTGTTCATCGCGGGACGCGGCATGAACGCCAGGTTCGATTCGGTCTTGATCTTGGCGATCTCGTCACGACCCGGGTTGTCCATACCATCGATGGACGTGCCCGACTCGAGCTCGACGAGGCGCTGCGCCGCGGTGTCGCTCCAGCGGAGCTCGGCCTTGGGCGCCTTCGCGGCGGTGCCCCAGTAATTGGGGTTGGCCTCGAAGTCGATGCGGTTGCCGGTATCCCACTGGGTCAGCTTGTAGGGGCCGGTCCCATTGGGCTGGGTCAGATACGACTTGTCGGGCGCGTGCGCCGCGAGGTAGTCCGCGTCCTGGATCCCGAACGTCGAGAACGCCGCCTTCGGCAGGAACGCGACGTCGGAAGCGCAGAGCTGGAACTCGACGGTCAACCGATCGACGGCCGTGATCCGCTTGATGGTCCCGGTGTACGGCGCGACGCCGCAGGGGGCATCACCGGACTCCGGATACGAGATCCCCTTGAACGCCTCTCCGGATGCCGAGGCCCCAGGCTCGCTGGCCGATGGAGCGCTCGACGGGGCCGTGCTCGCTGACGGTGTGCTGCCCGTGCATGCAGCGACGATCGCTGCGATGCCGATGACGGCAGCCAACCGGCGCGACAGGCTCGTAGAACGAGTCATGCGCTGGTTCTCCTCCTACGCGTCCCGAGGGTCGCCCGTCATCCTCCCTGAGCCGACCAACCTGGGACATGGATCGACGCCGGTGTCCGTTCCGGCGACGGTGCGCGGGAACCTTAGCACCCGTATCCCCGCGTTGCTAGGGGGTTCGCTCAGGGGTCGAACGACGTGATTCAGGGCTCCACGGGCGGGTGGAGGAAGCCGCCGAACCGGTCGATGAACGCCTGGAACGTCCCCTGGCGGCCCCGGTGGAGCGGATGCGCGGCATCCCACCGGATCGCGTACGACAGGACGACGTCATTCGCATCGAGGGTCGACCCGTCGTGGAAGGTCACGCCCTTGCGCAGCGCGCAGGTCCAGACGGTCAGATCGGGATCCGGCGTGCAGGTCTTCGCCAGCGACGGCGAGAGACCCGGCTCCGGGATGTCGTGGCGGTACAGCGACTCCGAGAGCTGCGCACAGATCCGCAGGGCGACGTCGTCGGTCTCGTCGGCGCAGAACAGGCTTCCGGGTCGGGCCTTCTGCATGTAGACGAACTGGCTCCGGTCGCCCGGCACGACGGTCGAGAGGCGGTCCGTATCGGTGGCGCTCGCCTGTTTGCCGGTGACATCAGTGCGGAATGCCCCGACGCTGCCCACATGGGCCAGCGGGATCATCGGCACGTGCTTGCGGATGAGGTCGTTGACCCCCGCGTAGCCCTTCGCACGCGCCTTGGCGTCGCCCGTTCGCCCTCGGCCGAGCCAACGCGCGACGTCGTCAAACCGGTTGCCGAACTGGAGGCTTGCCGCCGGGCCGAAATGACTCTCCAGTAGCAGTCCCGCATCCGGGTATCGCGCGCGCGCTCCCAACAGATAGAAGCCTTCCAGCTTGCCGGCGTCCGCTGCAGCCACCAGCTCGTCGAACGGCATCGGGTTCAGCGTCGTCGTGATGCCCAACTGGTCCTTCAGCTGCGCCTGGAGTGCCGTAGCCGTGGCGGTCGGATCCGGGAGGTAATCGCGCGGCTCCGCGGGGAAGCTGATCGTGGACGTGAAGCCATCGGCCATACCGACCTCGGCCAGCAGATCGCGGGCGGCCTCGGGATCCGGTTCGGACCACGGGTCGCCGCCGCACCCCGCCGGGATCGCGCAGGGCAGGAAGTGGGTCGCGAGCTGCGTTCCGGGCGGGAAGCTCGCGTCGACGATCGCGGCCCGGTCGATGCCGAGGGCGATCGCCCGGCGGACGGTCTCGTTGTCGAACGGCGCGAACCGGTTGTCGAATCCGATGTACGCCGTGTTCAGCCCTTGCCGCGACGTGATGGTCAGGTCGGGGTTCGCCTGGGCGGCTTCGACGTCTCCCGGAGCCAGCTCATCGACCGCGTCGACGGACCCTTCGCGCAGCTTCGAGAACCGCTGGCCCGCGTCCTCCTCGCCAACGAAGATGATCGACGGGGTCAACGCCGGCGTGCCCCAGTACCCGTCGTAACGACTGAGCGTGATGTCGCCCGAGCCGTCCCAGGCATCGAGGCGGTATGGGCCCGTGCCGTTGACCTGGGTCAGGATCGGCTGCTGCTGCGCAGTGGGGTCGATATGGCTCTGGAGCCAGGCGGTGTCGTCGATGGCCAGCGCGGGTGAGGCGATCTTCGAGAGGAACGCCGGGTCGGCGTCACACAGCTCGAAGACGACCGTGGACGCGTCGCGGGCGAACACACGTCGGAGCGAGCCCGTGTATGGACCGTAGGCAGGGTCGGAGCTCGCCGCTTCCTCGCAGGGCGCGGGGCCCTCTGCCGGGTATTTCATCGGCTCGAACACGCCTGTGCTGGGTGGGGCGGTGGGGAACGCCGAGCTTCCGCTCGGACCGGGTAGAAGGGACGTCTCGGGGCTCGTCGACGGCGCTGGGCCCGCGCATCCGACGATCACGCTGATCGTCACCAACCCCGCCGCGATCAGGCGGCCGGGCCGTGGTCGTCGTGGCATCGGCGCGTAGCCTAGCAGTCAGCTTCGCGTATGCTCGGCCGCATGCAGACGGTGCGCGTGGCCCTCGCGCAGATCGCGCCGGCGCTCGGCCAATTCGACGCGAATCTCGCGCGGCACCACGAGCTGATCCGCGAGGCGCGCTCGAAGGGCGCTGACCTCGTCGTCTTCCCGGAGCTAGGGCTCACCGGGTACCAGCTCCAGGACCTCGCGGCCGAGGTCTCGATCCGCCTCGACGATCCCCGGCTGGCGGACCTCGCGGCGGCGACGGAGGACCTCTCGGTCATCGTGTCCTTCGTCGAGGAGTCGGCGGACCACCGGCTGTTCATCGCAGCGGCGCTGCTCGAGGACGGCCAGATCTGCCACGTCCACCGCAAGCTCTTCCTGCCGACCTACGGCTTGTTCGATGAGCGACGGTTCTTCGCCCCGGGCGACATCCTGCGGGCGGTCCCGTCGCGGCTGGGCATCGGGATGGGAATCGCGATCTGCGAGGATTTTTGGCATCTCACGGTGCCCCAGATCCTGGCCCTCGACGGGGCCCAGATCCTTGTGAACGTGTCGTCGTCGCCGGGTCGCGATCTCGCCGCGACGAACGAGGTCGGGCTGGGGACGGCGAACTCGTGGCGGACGCTGATGCGGACCTACGCCCAGCTGACGACGACGTTCGTCGTGTTCTGCAATCGGGTCGGCATCGACGAATCGATCTCGTTCTGGGGAGGTTCCGAGGTCATCGGCCCGAGCGGAGCGGCCGTCCTCACGGCGCCCCTCTATGACGAGGGGCTGTTCCTGACCGACATCGCCACAGCGGACATCCGCCGTGAGCGGGTCGCGCTGCCGCTGCTCCGCGACGAGCGGCCGGAATTCCAGGTCCGCGAGCTGTCGCGCATCGTCGCGGAACGCGCCGGGCTGGCACGCGATGCGACCGGCGACCGTGACGCGGAGCCGGGGCTGGACGTCGCGCCTGGCGACAGGACGCCGCACCCGATCGGGTTCCGGCGCGCCAGCGGGAGCTCGGGCGGATGACGGCGACCGCGGCCTTCGAGCTGCCGACCGAGCTGGCGATCGATACGGATGTAGCGCGACGGATCATCGAGGAGTTCATCCGCGGGCAGCTCCGGCAGGCCGGCTTCGAGCGGGCGGTGCTCGGGCTTTCGGGCGGCATCGACTCGGCGCTTGTGGCGTTCCTCGTCGCCGAGGCGATCGGCGCGGACAAGCTGCTCTGTGTCCTGATGCCGTATCGCACGTCGTCGCCGGCATCACAGCACGACGCCGAGGAGGTCGTCCGTCGCCTCGGCACGCCATCGGAGCTCGTTGAGATCACGGCGATGGTCGACGGCTTCTTCGGTCCGGAAAGCGACGCCTCGTCGCTCCGCCGCGGCAACTTCATGGCCCGCCAGCGCATGGCGGTCCTGTACGACCGCTCCGTGACGTGGGGCGGGCTGGTCGTCGGCACGGGCAACAAGACCGAATCGCTCATCGGCTACACGACGGTCTTCGGCGACAACGCCTGCGCCTTCAACCCGATCGGTGACCTCTACAAGAGCCAGGTCCGCCAGCTCGCAGCGGCGATCGGCGTCCCTGACGAGGTCATCCGCAAGGCACCGTCGGCGGACCTGTGGCCGGGCCAGACAGATGAGACCGAGGGCGGCTTCGACTACCCGACGCTCGATCGCCTGCTCTTCTGGCGCATCGACAAGCGCCGCTCGATCGACGAGATGGTCGCGCTCGGGTTCGCACGCGAGCTGGTCGAGCGCGTCGATCGGATGGTGGCCGGTGCCGAGTTCAAGCGGCAGGTGCCACCGATCGCCAAGCTCGGGCCACGGACGGCAGGCGTCGACTACCTCTATCCCCGTCGACGGCCGGGCTCCGCTCGCTCGACGAGCAGCTGACGGCTTGCCTCCGCCCGATACGGAGCGCGGCGGCACGCTCTACATGGTCGCGACGCCGATCGGCAATCTCGGCGACATCACGCTCCGCGCCATCGAGGTGCTTCGCGACGTCCCGCTGATCGCGGCGGAGGACACACGGCTTACCCGACGGCTGCTCGAGCGCCACGACATCCCGACTCGTTCGATCAGCTTCCACGCTCGCAGCGCGCCGGCCCGGCTGGACGAGCTGGTCGCGCACCTTCGTGGCGGCGCTGACCTTGCGCTCGTGACCGACGCCGGGACACCGGCCATCAGCGACCCCGGGGCCGACCTTGTCTCCGCGTGGGCCGCCGAGGGCGGTCGCGTCGTACCGATACCCG
>DATNFQ010000132.1:0-2746 GCA_035606295.1 Patescibacteria group bacterium | reverse complement strand
CGGTAGTGCTCGAGGATGTAATCACGGTACAGGTCGTCCATCGGAGCCTCGAGTGTACCGCGGAACGCCAATCCCGACCATAGCACTCGGGATTGTCAGCGGACGTCTGTCGGCGACCTCCGCGGCCCCGGAGTTGCGTGGCCGCAACGGACCGTTGTGTGCCCGTTCTGGTACGAAGCGGCGAGCCCGGGTGACGGTACGCTCGGGCTATCGTCGCCCTTCGGTGACGACGAACATCGCGGACGCTCTCGGTGTCTCCCTCGGCGGGCTCGCGCAGAAGCGCGGCCTGATCCCGCGCGTCCCGGATGGGGATCGCCTCCTGGCCGACGCGGCCGTGTGGCTCACCGGCGAATATCCGGACGCCGTCCGATCCACCCGCCAGCACACGACACCCGAAGGCGGCGCGGCACTCAGCGTCGACCTCCACCCGGCGGCGCCGGCGTTCGTGTTGACTGCCAACGACGAGGGTCGGGTGACGGTCGATGCGGAGACCGGCGTCGTAGGCCCCGGCTATCACCGGTTCGTCGGTCGGGTCGTCGAGCGCCTCGGTGCGGAACTCGCCATCGACTGGACCGATGGTGACGGCGCGACGGCGTTCGCCGATCGGCCGGGGGCAGAGCGGCTCTACCTCGGCTGGCTCGGACCACAGCTCGCCAAGGCGCGTGCCCGCGTCAAACGAGGCGAGCGTGGCGTGTCGCTGGGGATGCCCGCCACCGGGACGAGCTTCACCACCGACAGCGCGCTCGCCACCGTGCTCGGCCCGCGAGACGAGGCGTGGCTTGACGCCGCGATCGGCGATCCGCGCGTGGCGCTGAATGTCACTCCCTGGTGGACGGACGCGACCGATGGTCTCTACCTCCTGCACCGTGCGCTGGTGTTGATGTGGCTGCAGGTCCGCTGGCGGACGCCGGCCATGGAAGGCGAAGCCGATCTCTTCGATGAGGTCCACCGACTGCTGTCCCGGGCGTACCCGTTGGATCCGGACCTCGACTTCCCATGGCATGCGTGGACCGAGCTCACGGCGCTCCGCGGCATCGCCGATCCGATGGCACGGCAGGCGGCGAACCGCGCGACCACCGCGCCAGAGCCCGATCCGCCGGTCGGCTATCGGCGCGATCCCGTCGTGATCAGCCACGAGGGCTGGTCGCTCGAGATCCCGGGCTCGTTCGCGGAACGAAGATCGGCCGAGGAATGGTGGGGCGGCGGCACCGGGCGCAACATCACGCTGGCGGCGACCGCGACGGGACATACCGATGGGACATCGATGAGCGCCCACGAGTTCATCGAGCAGTTCGCGGTCGAGCTCGGTCCCGATGCGATGACGCATCGGGCGGGCCCGGTCCTCGGTCGCGCGCGCCTGATGACCGACGCGTCGTCCGGTCTGGAGGTCGGGATCCTCGAGGGCTACTCGGCCGTCGCCGGTTCGGGGGCGGCGATCCGGATCGAGTTCGACGACCCGGCCGATTGGCAATGGGCGCTCGACATCTGGCGGTCGCTCGCGCCAGGCTGACCGGACCGCCACCGAAACGGTCGCCCCATCGGGCACACTGCGCCCGATGGACGCCCCGACCGAAGGCACGCTGACCGCCGCTGTCCTCGCGGAGACCACCGACACCACCATCGACACCGTCGAGCGCCTGGCCGCCGTCGGCATCCTCCACCCGACCGGGGACGGCGGCTTCATCGAGGGCGACCGGCATCGACTGCGACTCGTGGCTGCGTTCGAAGCCAGCGGGGTGCCGCTCGAGGTGTTGATCGCCGCCGCTGAGGCCGGCCGTATCCGGTTCGAGGCATACGACGAGCTGCACGCCGACCTCGGGCCGACCTCCACGCGAACGTATGGGACGTTCCGTGAAGCGGTCGACCCGGAAGGTACGCGGCTGCCCGGCCTCTTCACGGCGCT
Source organism: Patescibacteria group bacterium (assembly GCA_035606295.1). Lineage (GTDB taxonomy): Bacteria > Chloroflexota > Limnocylindria > Limnocylindrales > CSP1-4 > SPCO01. Next base: position 843 of record DATNFQ010000132.1, on the reverse strand, counting down.
GGGGCTGGCCGAACCCTCGAGTGGAGCCCGCCTCCCGGTCGAGGATGAGCGGCTCCTCCAGTCGTATCTGGAGCTCTCCGACGAGACCGGCGATCCGGCGCTCGCGTCGCGGGTCGTCCGCCTGTACGGCGAGGCGGCGCGCCGGACGTCGGCGGGGACCCTCCAGGCGTATGCCGAAGCGGTCCGCGAGCTGGGACCCGACTTCGCCAAGGTCGAGCAGAGTGACTACTTCGCGCTGCTCGCGAGGTGGACGCGGTTCGCCCAAGGCCTGCCGACGCTCGCTGGCTGGCTGGCGGCGCGGCACATGAGCAATGCGATCGACGCGTTCAGCGTCGAGCTCGTCGAGCAGGTGCTCGCGCTCGGCGGTTATCTGCCCGCGCGCGAGGCGGCGCTACCAGGCGTCGCGTTCGTCGATCTGACGGGGTTCACCGGTCTTACACAGCGGCTCGGCGACGACGTGGCAGCCGGGATGTCACTTCGCCTGGCCGACCTTGCCCGCGATGTGACGAGCCGCCACGGTGGCCGGCTGGTCAAGGTGCTCGGAGACGGCGCCCTGCTCGCAGCACCGGGCGCGGATGACGCGACGGCCTCTGCATTGGAGCTGCTTGCGGCACTCGAGCCGGCGGGCCTGCCGAGCGGCCATGCCGGCATCCACAGCGGTCCGGTCGTCGAGCGAGAGGGCGATGTCTTTGGGAGGACCGTGAATATCGCCGCGCGGCTCGCCGATGCAGCGCCGGATGGACGGGTCTATGCGGTCACGGCGGTCGCATCGACATTGGATCGCGACCTGTTCGACATCGAGCCCGTCGGATCGACCGATCTGCAGGGCGTGGGGCCGATCGA
>DATNFQ010000131.1:0-5523 GCA_035606295.1 Patescibacteria group bacterium | reverse complement strand
TGGCCGCGTGGCGGCTTGCGAACTCCTCGGCGACGCGGTCGCCGATCTCGGCGTCCCGGGCGATCCAGACGATGCGCTCGTCCAGCGCCAGAGCGGCCGCCAGATAGGACTTCGCGCCGTGCGGTACGGCGACGACACCGGCATGCCGGCCGACCCGTCCGAGATCGGCCGGCGACCCGACCCGTTCGCGGATCGTGCGGAATGACCCCGTCTCGGCCAGGAGCGGCGGCAGGACCGACAGGTCGGGGAGGCGATGGCCGGACTTCCGGGGCTCGTCCCGTCGGCGCTTGCGCGTCGTCGCGCGCGCCGGCGCCCGACGAGCGTCCTCGACCTCGGCGTCGACCGCCGCCACGTCGAAGTCGACGGCGTCCTCGTCGTTCTTGGCCGCGTGGCGGCTTGCGAACTCCTCGGCGACGCGCTCGGCGATCCGACGGTCGCGACCGCGTCGTCCCCGGAGCGTGGGTGGGGTCGACTCAGGCATCGTCGCCACCGCCGCGCGGCAGGACGCGCCGCCAGCCGGTCCGTGTCCGGCGGACACCGTTCTCATCGGGCGGACCGTCCACCTCGCCGGGCGCGGCGAGCCGGGTCACGTCGGCCTCGCGGAGCTGGAACGTATTGAAACGATTGGCGGCCTTGCTGGTCCCCTCACGCGCCCATGCCTCGACGCCATCGGCGGCGGCGTCGAGAAGCTCGTCAAGACGCTGGACCTCGTCGGGTTCGAAGCGCGACAGCACGTGGTCACGCGCATTTCGTACCGGGTCGCCGATGCCGATCCGGAACCGGCTGAACTTCTCGGTCCCGAGCTCGTCGATGACGGAGCGGAGCCCGTTGTGCCCGCCGTGGCTGCCCGACTCACGGAACCGCAGCTTCCCGAACGGGAGCGCGAAATCGTCGGCGATCACGAGCAGGTCGCCGAGCGGCGCGTGCTCGCGGGCGAGCACCTTGCGGACCGCCAGCCCGGAGTCGTTCATGAACGTCAGGGGCTTGACGAGCGTCAGCTCGAGACCCTCGTATCTGCCGACGGCCACGTTCGAGGCGTCGCGCTGTCGGCCACGCCCGGACAAGCCGGCTCGCTCCGCGAGCCGGTCGAGCACGAGCCAACCGACGTTGTGACGCGTCCCGGCATACCGCTCACCCGGATTGCCGAGCCCAACGACGACCTTCACCAACCCTCCGGACAACACGACAGGGCCCGAATCCCGAACGACCAGGTCCGCGGCGGTGACCGCCAGGTCGCGGGAGGGCCTCCCGGGATGGTACCCCGAGACAGGCTAGCGATCGGTGCCGACGGGACCCAGGAGCCGGCGCTCGAGTGCGCGCATCTCGCGCTCATCCGACGGCGTCGCATGGTCCCAGCCGCAGATGTGCAGCGCACCGTGAGTCACGAGCAACCGCAGCTCGTCGGCCGGAGACCAGCGCACATCCCCGGTCTGGCCGCCGCGCCCCGCGTCCGCCTGCTCGATCGCGCGCTCGACGGAGACGACGATGTCGCCCAGGTGTACCCGACTGCGCGGCGGTCGCGGCACGTCGGGCGCCGTGGCACCGGGCGCGAAGGCCGAAGGAGGCAGCAGCGGGAATGACAGCACGTCGGTCGGGCCGGTGTGGCCCATGTGGGTGACGTTGAGATCGGCGATCTCGGCGTCGTCGGTGAGGATCAGCCCGATCGATGCGGGCCTGGGCGCTCGTCCGGCGCCGAGCGCGGACGCGATCGCCGCGCCGAGGCTGGCGACAGACGCTGGTGGGCTGACCCCGTCGCGTACGTCGACGTCGATCCGCCACGGCCTTCGATAGATGGCTCGGCTCACGACGCGCGCCGGGTCACGAGCTGGACCGGTCGCCTCCCCCAGCCGCCTGCCGACGCGACTCGAGCTCGACGACGGTGTTCTGCGGGTACGCGATCCGGGTGTGATACATCCCGAGAAGCTGGGCGACGAACGCGTCCTTGATCCGTTCGAGGTCTCGGAACGTGAGGTCGCATTCGTCGAACTGTCCGTCGGCGACGCGCTCGTCGATGATCCGCGAGACCATCGCCCGGATCGCCGGCTCGTCGCGCGACTCGAGCGATCGGACCGACGCCTCGACGCTGTCGGCGAGCATGATCAGGGCGGCTTCTCGGCTCTGTGGCTTCGGACCCGCATGGCGGAACCGCCGCTCGTCGACGGCCGCGGCGGCCTTCGCGCCTTCCGCGGTCGCGAGTCCCCCGTACGGCTCGGCGGCACGCTCGCGGGCACGCGCCAGGAAGTAGCTCATCACCGCAGTCCCGTGGTGCTGCGGGATGTACGCGATCAACGCCTTCGGCAGCTTCGCGGCGTAGGCCGTATCGATGCCGTCCGCGACGTGTTGCTTGAGGATCTGCGCGCTGACCTCGGGCTCGAGCTGGTCGTGGATGTTCTCGCCACCCGCCTGGTTCTCGATGAACGCGAGCGGATTCGAGAGCTTGCCGATGTCGTGGTAGTAGGCCGCGACGCGCGTCACGAGCGGGTCGCCGCCGATCGCTTCGGCAGCGCGTTCGGCGAGATTGCCGACCATCAGGGAGTGGTGGTACGTACCAGGCGTCTCGACGAGCAACCGCCGGAGCAGCGGCTGCGACGGGTTGGCGAGCTCGAGCAGCTGGAACACCGTCAGGATCCCGAAGGCCGAGCCGAGGACGGCGAACGTGCCGACAGCGGCGACCGCTGAACCCGCGGCGGATGCTCCCGACGCGAACCAGAGCTCGAGCACGCCGCGGATATCGCGCGTCCCAAGGAGCGAGAACACCGACACGACCAGCGCGTTGACGACGAAGACCGCGATGCCTGCCTGCACGAACGTCTGGAGACGATCGCCTTTGCGGATCGCCAGGATGCCGGCAAGACCGCCGAAGAAGATGTAGCTGGCGAACTCGAGCGACGACCCGGCGAGGGCGCCACCCATGACCGCCACGAGCACCATGACGATCGTCGCGACCGAGGCGTCGAGCAGGATCGTCAGCACCATCCCGATCGCTGCGGTCGGCAGGAAGTACCCGAGCAACTCACGGCCGGCCGTGATCTTCAGCGCGACCGAGACGCCGACGAACAGCAATCCGATGAGCAGCAGGACGTTGCCGCGGTGCCAGAGGGTCGGGCGGAAGCGCCAGATCCAGGCGAGCAGGATCGTGACGGCCAGCACGGCCAACAGGAACCAACCGGCAAGCGTGGCCACGTCAAGGGGCGCGTCCTGACCCAGGCCAAGCGCCTCGATCACCTCGAGATCGGCCGCCGTGAGTGGTGTCCCGTTGCGCACGACGACCTCACCCTGGGCGATGTCGACCTCGACCGGCTGGACGTTCTCAGCCGCCCGGTCCTTGGCCTGATCGGTCAGCGTCTGGCTGAACGAGGAGTTCGCGACGATGAGCGGCCGGATGATCTCGGCCGCGAGCATCCGCTCGGCCTCGTCGAGGTCGCCGCCCATCCGGCTTTCGATCGTGGCCCGCGTCTCAGCCGCTTGCGTATCGCGCAACTCGGTTCGCTCGGTGGCGTCGAGGACGCGGGCTGCCTCGGTGCGGATCGCTGCCCAGCGGGGCGCGTCGATCTTCTCGAGGGTGGCCTGGGTCGTGTCGCTGAGGCCGGGGACGGCAGTCTGGAGGAGGGCGATCCGTTCAGCTGCCTTGAGGTCGGTGGCGAAGGCCGTGTCCACGCGGCGGACCCGGTCGTTGAAGGCGTTCGCCTGCTCGTTCGCGATCGCGATGGCCTTGTCGGCGGTGAAGTCGAACTGGAGCGGAACGCCCGCCCGCGCCGCCGTGCGGGCCTGGTCGGTGAGCGTGCTGCTGGTGAACGAGATCGCCTTGGGCGCGGCGATGTCCTCGCGCACGAGCTCGCCGACACGGTAGTCGACCGGCGCCGACGGCAACAGGTCGACCGCCAGGATCGCCGTGAGGATGAGGATCAGGACGGTCGCGGCGACGGCGGCGCGGGATGCGTCGTTTCGGGTGAATCGCGCCAGGACCGGCGCGCGCTGGGGGAGCATCAGTGACCCGTCTCGTCGTGGACCGCGAGATCCGCGCGCGCGAGGGCGCTCGCGACCTTCCCGCTCACGACCTTGCCATCGGCCCGGCCACGGGTCCGTGGGGCGAGCCAGCCCATCACCTGGCCGAGGTCGCGCGCGTTCGTTGCGCCCGTCTCGGCGATCGCCTCGTCGATGAGGGCGTCGACCTCAGCGTCGGACAGCGCCTGCGGCAGGTACTCGCTCAGGATGTCGATCTCCGCCTGTTCCTTCGCCGCCAGATCGGCACGGCCGCCCTTCTCGTACGCCTCGACGGATTCGCGACGGGTCTTGACCTCGCGAGTCAGGACGCCCAGGTACTCGTCGTCGGTCAGCGGGCGCTGGTTGCGCTTCTCGAGGTTGTAGGCGGCATTCGAGGCCATCCGCAGGACGTCGCGACGCAGCACATCCCGGCCGCGCATCGCGGCGGTGATGTCAGTCTGGATGCGGTCTCGAAGGGACACCGGTCTTGGCTACCTCGGGCGGTCGTCGCAGACGCCCGTGGGGCCGCAGATGTCGGCTGCGGTGGTTCCGCTCAGCCGGCCTGCGTACGGGCGTTCTTCTTGCGCTTGGCTTCCTTGCGCTTCCGCTTCACGGACGGCTTCTCGTAGTGCTCGCGCCGGCGAGCCTCGGCGAGGATGCCGCTCTGCTGGATCTTCTTGTTGAAGCGGCGCAGGGCGCTCTCGAACGTCTCGTTCTCCCCTACTCGGACTTCAGCCAATCGGTGTTCACCTCCTCCGACCAGGATCTCGAGGCACTCCTCCGGCGCGGCCGACCGACCGGATGGGGCGACTCCACGGACTGGGCCCGCAGAGCCGCCGGAGTCTAACCGAGGGGTATGGACCGGTCAAACGGGCGCGAGGGCCCGTCGAGCGGTCGGCAACGGCCCATCCCAGTCGATCCGATGACCGTACATCCAGTCGAGACCTCGATCCGTGATGAGGTAGCGGAACGCGACGCGCAGGAACGTGTCGCGCACGACTCGACCGATCGTGCCGGGGGTCTTCGCGCTGCTGCTCCGGGCGCCGTATGCGACCACCTTCTCGACGCGTCCGCGACGCGCGGCCTCGTAATCGACCAATGCCTGGTCGATCGACGGCGCGTCACGCAGCGCCATCGCGAGGACGACCGCATCCTCCATCGCCAGCGATGCTCCCTGTCCGGAGCTCGGCGCAGGGGCATGGGCGGCGTCGCCGATGATCACCATCCGGTCGCGGTGCCACATCGGCACGTGACCAAGGTCGTACGTGTTGTCGCCCGCCAGTTCGAGCCGACCCGGTCGGATGATCTCGGCGGCCGGCCAGCGATCCTTCTCGAACAGGCTGACGAGCCAGCTCTGCCAGGCCTCAGCGGTCGTGCTCGCACGCTCCTCGCGACTGATCTGTTCCCGCGGCGCGTTGACGAACCAGACGATGTCGCCATTCGGTGCCTGCTGCGCGCCGAAGAACGCGCGCCGACCGAACAGGAACTGCCAGGTCTCCGCCTCGAGATCCGGCGCCGTCACGCCTCGCGCCGGCGTGA
>DATNFQ010000130.1:0-4019 GCA_035606295.1 Patescibacteria group bacterium | reverse complement strand
GTACGTCGAGGACGGCATCCTGCCGGTCAACCCGTTCCAGACCCTGGACGACGCAGTCGCCGGGCTGATGAAGGTCGCGGTCGACAAGGGTCGCGCCACGCGCCCTGAGCTCGAGATCGGGATCTGTGGCGAGCACGGCGGTGACCCGGCCTCGATCATGAAGTGCGAGAAGCTCGGCCTCGACTACGTGTCGTGCTCACCGTTCCGGGTCCCTGTCGCGCGCCTTGCGGCCGCCCAGGCGGCACTCACGTCGGCGGCGGAACGCGACAAGTAGGGGAGTCGCGAGCGCCCCGAATCGGGTGCGTGAAGCACATTTCAAAACGTCCCCGTGCACGGAATCAGCGCGCTGGACGGGGTTTGCAGAGGGACGGAGCGGTGTAGTCTAGTGCCCTGCAGGGGGCATAGAAGAGCGTGCAGGTCGAGTTCGAGCACTGGTTAGCCGCGCTGCGAGCTGGGATCGGTCTAGTGCCGCCCATCTTGATCGCGATCGTGCTGCTCGGAGGTCCCACCGCCGCTTGGCTCCTGTACCGGTTCGTCGTGCAGCCGCGCGCGAGGCGCATGAGCGGCATGGATGCATCCTCGATGTGGGTATGCGCCAACTGCCGCTCGGTGAACGAGCTTCGGATGTCGCGCTGCTACCGGTGCGACTCGCCGGCCGATGAGGATATCGAGGTGATCGACGCCCATCCGGCTGCTCCGGTCCGGTTGACCCCGGTCGGGCCCGGTCTCGATCTCGGCGGCAGGATGACGCCCGATCCGCGGCCGATCAGCCGCATCGAGCGTGCTGAGGATGTCTGGGTCGAAGACGAAGCGCTCGAGGTGCTGCAGGCGCGGCAGGATCGTGCGGCACTCCCCGATGTCGCCGCCATGACCGAGGTCGCCGAAGCTACCCATGGGCGTCGGGTCGCCAGACCGCCATCGCCCGTCCCGGTCGGACCGGGCCACCCGGTCGGCCGCCCTGCCGTGGCACGCCCCCGACGTGCCGTCGTCGCGGGCCAGGGGTCGGTACCGGATCCTGACGACACGCCCGCGGCGTGACGGCCGGAGCTGCCAGGTGGACCCGTCATCGGGTCCTCATCGTCGGCGGCGGGTTCGCGGGGCTGTACGCCGCTCGTGATCTCCGGAGCGACCCGGAGGTCGCGGTCACCCTGCTCGACCGTCGGAACTTCCATCTTTTCCAGCCGATGCTCTACCAGGTCGCGACGGGTGCCCTGGCCCCAGGAGACATCGCCCAGCCGCTGCGCTCGGTCCTCTCGCGTCAGAAGAACGCGACGGTCGTTCTCGGCGAGGCGATCGGCATCGATGTCGACAAGCGCGAGGTCCACGTCTCGGACGGCGGCACCATCGCCTACGACACGTTGATCGTCGCGACCGGGGCCCACCACACGTTCTTCGGCCATGACGATTGGGCCACGCACGCCCAGGGCCTCAAGACCCTCGAGGACGCCATCGAGATCCGGCGGCGCATCCTCATCGCGTTCGAGGCCGCGGAACGGGAAGCTGATCCGGAGCGTCGGCGCGAATGGATGACGTTCGTCCTCGTCGGTGGTGGCCCGACGGGCGTCGAACTGGCAGGATCGCTCGGCGAGATCGCCCGCGACACGCTTCGTGCCGATTTCCGCTCGATCGACCCCTCGGATGCCAAGATCATCCTCGTCGAGGCCATGGACCGCGTGCTGCCGACCTTCCCGCCGGGTCGATCGGCGTCGGCGAAGCGCCAGCTCGAGCGCCTCGGGGTCGACGTGCGGCCTGGCATGACCGTGACCTACATCGATGAGTCGCGCGTCCGGGTCCGCCCCACCGCCGATCGCGAGGCGGCCGAGGAGACCATCCCCACGCGGACCGTCCTCTGGGGCGCCGGCGTCGTCGCATCGTCCTTCGCGAAGAAAGTCGCGGCCGCGACCGGCGCGGAGACCGACCGCGTCGGACGCGTCCTCGTCGGACCCGACCTGACGATCCCCGGGCACCCCGAGATCTTCGTCGTCGGCGATGCGGCCGTGCAGCCGTGGAAACCAGAGCGCGCGACGCCGGGTGTGGCCCAGGGCGGCATCCAGGGCGGGTCATATGCCGCGAAGGTCATCCGCCGGAGGATCCTCGGGCGCCCGTATGAGCCGTTTCGGTACAGCAATCACGGCGACGTGGCGGTCATCGGCCGGTTGTCGGCTGTGACCGACATCCCGTGGATGGGCCCGTTCGGCCAGCAGGGCGGCTTCACCGCATGGCTCCTCTGGCTCGGCATCCACATCGCCTATCTGATCGGGTTCACGAACCGCCTGGTCGTCCTGACCCGCTGGGCGTGGTCGTTCGTCACGCACGGTCGCGGATCGCGACTGATCACGGAAGGCGAGCTCCTGCCACCGATCGCCGAGCCGGAGCCGCCGGTCATCCCGCCACCAGACGAGAACGCGATGGCGCCCGCGACCGAACCGCCCGCGACCGAGCCGACCGCGACTGAGCGGAACGCCGCCGAGGTCCCGTCTAGAACTCGATGACCTGGCGGACGTAGCGTCCGGCCCGCATCTGCGCGAACGCGTCTTCGACATCGTCGATCGCGATCCGCCGGTCGATCAGACGGTCGATCGGAAGGCGGCCATCCAGCGCCCATGACGCATACCGCGGGAAGTCGATCGCCGGCTCCGCGGAGCCGTAGTTCGAGCCGATGATCCGCCGCGCGCCATCCACGAAGGGGAAGACCTCGAACGCGGCACGTTCGCCCACCGGCGTCATGCCGACAAGGACCGCCGTGCCACCGACCGGCAGCGACGAGATCGCAAGCTCGACCGTCGAGGGCCGACCGATGGCCTCGAATATGAAGTCCGGTCCGCCGTCCGTGAGGTCGCGAACGGCAGCAGCCGTTTCGGTCGGATCGTCGCCGGCGAGGAGGCCGTCGGTCGCACCGATCGAACGGGCGACCTCGAGCTTCGCCGCGACCCGGTCGATCGCCACGATCTGCGTCGCCTTGGCGAGGACAGCCCCCATCACGACCGATAGGCCGACCCCACCGAGACCGATCACCGCGACCGATGAACCGGGAGGGACCGCAGCGGTCTTGAGCACCGCGCCGACACCGGTCGTCACGCAGCAGCCGATGAGCGCCGCCGCTCCAGGGTCGACGCCGTCGGGGAGGGGGATCGCCGCGGCAGCCGGCACGACCGAGGCCTCTGCCATCGTCGCGATCGCGCAGTAGGAACGCACGGGCGCGCCGCCATGGTCGCGGCGAAACGCCGTCTCACCGTCGAACAGCGTGTGCCGGTAGGACGGGGAGTCGGGGCACTCCCAGATCCGACCGCGGCGGCACGAGCGGCAGACGCCGCACGGGATCAGCCACGACAGCGCCACCAGTTCGCCGACCCGCGGCGACGTGACGCCTGGCCCCACCGCCTCGACGATGCCGGCGCCTTCGTGGCCCATCACGATCGGCGTCGGTCGATCCCACTCGCCGTCGCGCACGTGCAGGTCCGAATGGCACACGCCCGAGGCAAGCATGCGCACGCGGACCTCGCCGGCGCGTGGCTCGATCAGGTCGAGTTCGCGCACGAGCGCGGGTCGCCCGATCTGGTCGAGGACCACAGCGCGAATCACCAGCCCAGCCCCACCCTCATCGACCCAGTATCGTTGCCGGATGGATGCTTTGCCCCCCGGCTTCCGCTGGCCCGACGGCTACCGCGCCGCCGCCATGTTCACCTTCGATGTCGACGCCGAGGCGGTCATGTTGACCGACCATCCCGAGGTCATCGACTACCTCGACGTGATCGGCCACCAGCGTTACGGGCCACAGGTCGCGGTACCGCGGCTGCTACGGATGCTCGACCGGCGCCAGCTCCGGACCACGTTCTTCGTCCCGGGCTGGGTCGCCGAGACCTGGCCCGATGTCATCCGCTCGATCCGCGGTGCCGGTCACGAGATCGGCCACCACGGGTACATGCACGAGAGCGTGCGTGGTAAGGACGAGACGACCGAGCAGGGCTATCTGACCCGCGGCCTCGAGGCGTTGGACAGCGTCCTCGGGATCCGCCCCA
>DATNFQ010000129.1:0-6910 GCA_035606295.1 Patescibacteria group bacterium | reverse complement strand
CGAGCTTGCGGTGTACTCGCTCGATACCGGCAGGGTCGAGGTCCTCGACACCAACGGCATCACGACGAATGTCCGGGGCTCAGGCTGGTCCGCGGATGGCACCCGATACGCGTTCCACTACCTGATCAACAACGCGTCGTTCACCGAGGTCGTCGATATCGCGACGGGCACTCCCCACTCCCTCCCGGTCGGCTATGGCGAGCTCTCGAACGACGGACGTCTCGTGGTCGGGATGGACCCCGGCAGAGGTGGCCTTTGCGTCATCCCGGTCGATGGCAGTACGTGCACGGCGATCACGGAGCCCTTCGGAGACGGATGGGGCTGGTATTACCGCTGGTCGCCTGACGACACTTCCATCCTCACGAGCAGAATCGATGGCGTGGACTTCGTCCTCGATCCGGACGGGCCGACCACGCAGACGCAGACGCAGCCCTCATGGATGGCCGACGGCGGCAATTCCTGGCAGCGCGTCGCTCGCTGATCTAGGTCGCGGGCGCGTCGCGCCGGACGTACTCGAGCAGCACTGCTCCCGAGGGGAACGTGTGCGCGTTCGTCAGACGTAGCTTGAGCGGCTCTTCGAGCTCGGCGAAGAGCCGCTTCCCGTCGCCCAGCGCCATCGGCGCGATCAACAGCTTGTAGTCGTCGATCAGACCGGCCTCGGTGCCGGTCGCGAACAGGCCAGCGCCGCCGCCGAACATGATCGGCGGGCCATCGCCTGCCTTCATCCTGCGGACGGTGTCGACCACGTCGCCCTCCAGCTTCGTCGCGTTCGCACGGAGAGCCGGCGTTCCACGCGAGACGACGTGCTTCGGCGTATCGCGCCAGAACGTCGCGAACTCGCGCTCGACGTCGGACACGTTCGGGTCATCGAGATCGAGCACGTCCCAGTAGTCCATGACGTCGTACATGACGCGGCCCATGACGAGGTCGCCGGCGTCCCGGACGAGGTGGTTCGCATAGCGGTGCTCCTCCTCGGCCGGGTCGAAGCCGCCGAGGCCGCCAGCTGGGTCGGCGTACATGCCGTCGGTCGTGATGGTGATGTGATAGATGACGCGTCTCATCGCGACAGCGTAGCCAACCCCTCGACATCCGACCTCGGCGGCGCTATACCGCCGAGGTGACGACGTGGCGAGCTCCCTCGATCCTCGCGATCGTTGGTGCGTTCGTTCTCGTTGCGTCCGCGGTCCTCGTCGCGCGGACGCTCGTCGCGCAGACCGCCACCCGTACGTTGACCGGCGCCGTCACCTGGGTCGACACCGCGCAAGCGCAGTTCGACCGCGATGTCCACGCCGCATTGCGTGGTGCGAGCCCGACATCGGGAGCGGACTGCTCGGCGGCGATGACCGGCGTCTCGCTCGCCCCGGGTCAGACGGTCAGCGTCTATGACGCCTCGGGGTCGATCATCGGGCGTGGCTCCCTCGGCGCCGCCCTGGCACCAGTGCCCACGGGCTCACCGACCGGTGACCGACAGTGCGCGGTGTCATTCGTCGTGGGCGGCGTGCCTCGAGCGACCGACTACACCGTCGAGGTCGGTGCGCACCGGGCGACGTACGCGTCGTACGACCTCGATTCCGTGGGTTGGGACGTCGAGCTTCCGCTGACGCCTCGCTGATCCGCTAGTACCCGGCGGCCGGTTGTGGCCACGGGCGCGAGTACTCGCTCCGGTCGTATGCCTCCTGGGCGGCGGCATGCTGGCTCGCCCACGACCGGATGATCGACGCCATGTCCGCGCATGGTTTGCCGACCAGCCGCTCGTTGAGCCGCTTGATGTAGTCGCGCCCGATCTGGACGTGCCCGGCCTCATGGTCGGCGATGAAGGCGACGATCTTTCGCCACCAATCGAGCAGGCGCTTCGGGACCCGTGACGGGTCGCTCCAGTGCGGGATGTAGACGATGTAGCTCGTCGCGATGTGGGCCTGGCGGATGCGACAAGAGGTGGACGTCGCGCTCGCCGAGAGCGAGATCGACTGGCGCGTGTCGCTGACACGGGTCAGGGTGCAGGCGCTCGGCCGGGCGTCTCCCCGGAACCACTCGTACTGGATCATCCCGCAGGCCTTGGCGCCGCCTCGACCGACGCTTTCGGCGAGCTCCGCCGACGTGTCCCCGACCACGTCGAAGTAGCGGACCGTCGCGCCCGGCACCTTGGCCGTCACGGATGCGAGAGCGACGTACGCGGCGCCGGCGGGTGGCTGCAGGTTCGGCCCGGCCGTCGACCCGTTCGGGTCGTGCACGGCGACCTCTTCGCGTCGACCGGTCAGCTCGAAGCCAGCGGCCTCCGGTTCGCACCCGGCGTCCTGGCCGAGTGGAGTCGGTGTGATCGATAGGTCGACGCTGCCGTGCAGGGCGACCGACGCGACCGACGAACCTGCCGGACGGTCCGTCGTGACCCACAGGCGGATGGTCGATGCCGTGTTCGCGCCGCCGTCGACCCGGTCACCGAACGTGCTCACGCAGCTCGACGCCTGGGCGAGCTGCCCTGACGACTTGTATACGGCGCCGTCGCGCGTCATGTCGACGACCGTGGCAGGCGAGGTCAGGCCGAGCGGCGTCGTCGTTACCTTGACCGTGTCGCATGGCTCCTGGTCGCACGACGCATCGACGCTGTACGTCTCCTCGTCGAAGGTCGGGTCGCCGATCTGTTCGGACTGGTCCGCGGCGAGGAGGACCTTTCGCACGCGCCACACGCCGGAGATCGGCAGCAGCTCGGCCGCGGAGGCCGACGCAGATGGGCCCACGCTGGCGGATGCCGCCGGTCCGGAAGCGCTCGGCGCAGGCCCGGACGCGGTCGCATCGGGCACGGTCGGCCGAGGGGAGGGCGTCGGCGTGGTCGGCGACGGCATGCAGCCTGCGACCACGGACACGATGAGGGCGATGGTGGCGGCGACGATCGACCCTCGCGGGCCGATGGGATGACGGCTCATCTACCCCCTCGCGAGAGAGGCAGGCTACCAGAGTCGACAGGTCGCCCCGGGTCGCGCACGATGCCGTCGAGCGGAGGCATCAGATGACCGACGAGCACGAAGACCACCACGAACACGTTCATGAGCACGATCACGACGAGCATCACCACCATCACGAGCATCGACCGATGTCGTACGAGGAGGCCGTCGAGTCGTTCCGGGCGGACAAGGACGCGTTCTTCGGATCGAACCCGGGAAGCCCCGTACCCGAAGCCGAACGGCCGACGTTCGCCGGGCTGCCGTACTACGCGGTCGATCCTGACTGGCGGTTCGACGATCTGTCGCTCGAGCCGTACACCGGTGACGAGCCATCGAACTTCCAGATCCCGACCTCGGACGGGCAGCTCCGACCGGCCCATCGCGCCGGCGTGCTGCGGTTCGAACGTGAGGGTGGGCGACACGGGCTGACGGCTTACACGTTCGATGGCGGCGTCGACGAGTCGCTCTTCGTCCCGTTCCTCGACGCCACGAGCGGCACCGAGACATACGGAGCGGGGCGGTACATGGACGTGGAGCCCGAGGAGGACGGCACGTACTCGCTCGACTTCAACCTGGCGTACCACCCGTCCTGCGTCTACGACCCGAAGTACTCGTGCCCGCTGACGCCCGCCGAGAATCGGCTACCGATGCGGATCGAGGCGGGGGAGCGCCTGCCGGCCGAAGCGTGACGGCCTCAGCCGGGGCGTGACCCGGTCGGGTTAGGCGTCTTCCGCGCGTCGCGTCGGCGACCGGTCCCGGACGTCGGTCGCGGATTGCGCAGGAAGGTCGGCAGCTCGAGGGCATCCTCCGGGTCGAGCTGGAGCTGTGTGGGCGCGGGGTTCGCCACGGGTTCGGGCGCGGGCTTGGGAGTTGCCGGCGACATCTGCTGAGCTGCGGGGGGCGGCATGGGCGCCCGGGCCGCGCGGACGAGCGGGGTCGGTCTGGGGAAGATGTCCGGCCGACGATGACCGTCGAGACCCGTCGCGATCAACGTGACGTGGACCTCGCCGTCGGGCACCCCACCGATGCTCGCACCGAAGATGACGTTCGCCCGCGGATCGGCGACACCACGAACCACGTCCGCTGCCTGTCGAACCTCGCGCAGGCTGAGGTCCGCCGGTCCGGAGATCTGGAGCAGTACGCCGCGCGCGCCCTCGATGCTCGCCTCGAGGAGCGGGCTCGACGCCGCCTGGCGAGCTGCGACGATCGCGCGATCCTCGCCGCGTCCCTCGCCCAGGCCGATCAGCGCGGGTCCCGCACCCTGGACGACCGACCGGATATCGGCGAAGTCGAGGTTGATCAGGCCGGGCGCGGTCAGCAATTCGACGATGCCCTCGACCGCCTTGAGCAGCACCTCGTCGACGACGCGGAACGCCTCCAGCGCCGATGCGTCGGGATCGATGACCTGGCCGACTTGGTCGTTCGGGACGGTGATCATCGCGTCGACCTCGGCAAGGAGTGCCTCGGCGGCGTCGTCGGCCACGTCTCGTCGTGGCGTGCCTTCGAAGTCGAACGGCTTGGTGACCACCGCGATCGTCAGCGCCCCGCCTTCACGCGCTTTCGCCGCGACCGTCGGCGCCGCCCCCGATCCGGTGCCGCCGCCGAGACCAGCCGTCACGAAGACGAGATCGGCGCCCGCGACCGCAGCACCGATCCGCTCGGCGTCCTCCTCAGCTGCCCGGCGGCCGATCTCCGGATCGCCGCCAGAGCCGAGGCCGCGCGTGACGCGGTCGCCGATGCGAACGCGCAGCTCGGCGCGTGACTCACGGAGGGCCTGCGCGTCGGTGTTGACGGCGACGAAGCCGACGCCGGGAAGCCCGACATCGACCATCCGGTCGACCGCATTGCCTCCGCCACCGCCGACGCCGACGACGAGGATCGACCGTGCCTCCGGTCGACGATCGCGGCGCAGCCAGCCGGGGATCGACGTTGCGATCCGGGCGAGCAGCAGCCCGACGAGGACGAGCACGACGAGTTGGACGAACGTCTGGGCGGCGGGGTCCACGGGCCGAGTCTAGGCGGGGCAGGCCGCTCGACGGTCTAGAAAGTCGTCCCGGCGCCCGCTGGTCCCTTCGTCGCCGTGCGACGACGCGGACAGACGGATGCCCGGCCCGACCAGGAGGTCGGACCGGGCGGTGTGAGCGGGGTCAGCGCTGACCGGGCGGGATCGGCGCGACGTTGCAGAAGAAGAGCCGGACGGGGCTGCTGGCGATCGTGACGTCGCCCGCGTCGGCCGCGGCCAGGAGCTGGGCGTCGCTCGTGTATTGGACCGGTGTGACGTGCCACGTCACTGGGTAGACCGCCCACCGACCACCATTGAAGTCGCGGTCGCCGGGCTTCGCCTCAGCCACGTTACGCAGCCCGTTTCCCAACGCGTAGATCTTGTCGTACGTGGAGGCGGGGGCCCCCGTTCCGGTGAAGTCGGTCGGGGTCCCGACCGTGCGATAGAGGGTGCCATCGACGTAGAAGCCGACCGCGGGCGGACCACCTGCGTTCACGGCGCCCGCCGCGATCGAGAACATCAGGCCGAGTCCGGCCGCTGCGGTGATGAGACGACGCATATCGCGACGAGTCCTCCGATCGGTCGACTCGGGGCGACCCTCCCGACCCCGCGTCCCGGAGTCGACGGTCACCTTCGCGGCGGTCGATGACGCGACGAGGGCGTTTCGGTGACGGTTCCGTGTCAGCCCGGGACGTCAACGCCCTGGGTCATCTCAGCTTCGCCCTGGCGTGGGTCGCTGCCCCGGCGTCGATCGCCACCCCCAGGCGGTCGATGCCGTAGTCGAACGCTCGGTCGACGTCGCCCCCCAGCCGGAAGGCGCCGGCGAGCTCCATCGCGATGAAGCCGTTGGCCCATGCCACGACGGTCCGCGCCGCCTCGAGCGCGTGGTCCGTGCCAGCGAGACGTTCCGTCGTATCGATCACCGGAGCACTCGCCTTGACGCTCCATCCGGCGTCTGCGCGAGCATCGTCGGGGAGCGGCGCGAAGATCAGCGAGTAGGCGCCGGGGTTGGCGTGAGCGAACCGGCGGAACGTATGGGCCAGGTGGGCGAGATCGCGACGCGCATCCTGGCCGGCCACGGCTTCCTCGAGGGTACCGGTGAGCTCGGCCGCGGCGTCGTTGGCGACGAGTCGCAGCAGGTCGTTCCGGCTCCGGATGCGTTTGTACAGCGAGGGCGCCTTGACACCGACCCGCGCGGCGATCGATTGCATCGTCAGTCCATCGATCCCGTCGGTTTCGACGATCTCGCGACCGGCTTTGACGATCTGCTCGAGCGACGTCCTCGCGGGGGTCGGCATGGGTGCTTCCTCGTGGTGCGGTCGTCACGTGGCCGGTTGACGTGGCTATTGACATTAGCCATAAAGGCTATGTAACATAGCCATTACACCCGCACGGTAACGGAAGCGAGGACACGATGCAAGGCGTCAAGGGCATGGGCATGGCGGCGTTGGCGATCCGATTCTTCGTCGAGCTCCTCGGTATCGTCGCGGTCGCGTATTGGGGTTGGCAGACCGGGCCGGAGGGGATCGGGCGGATGGCGCTGGCGGTCGGTGCAGCCGCCGCGTGGATCGTCGTATGGGCGTTCGTGGTGGCGCCGAAGGCCGACGATCCATTGCGCCAGCAGGCTCGCGACATCATCGGAACGGTCCTGCTGCTCGTGGCCGCGGCCGGGCTCGCAGTCGCCGGCCAACCGCAGCTCGCGCTGGTCTTCGCGGTCGTCGTCGTCAGCGACTGGCTCGCGCTGGTGGTCATGGGGCCGGACGCCTCGCAGGCGCTCCGGTCGTCGGCCACCGCATCGCGCCGGTAGGGGAGGAGCGACATGGAACTGGCACCCTCTTTGCATCGGCTGGGCGGCTCGACGCTCGTCAACAGCTACCTCGTCGCTGACGCCTCGGGCGTCACGCTGATCGACGCCGGGCTACCTGGCTACTGGAACCAGCTCCCCGGGGAGCTCGCGGCAATGGGCCGA
>DATNFQ010000128.1:0-2697 GCA_035606295.1 Patescibacteria group bacterium | reverse complement strand
CGGGTGCGGCGGTAGTCCTCGTAGCAGTCGTTGACGAGGAGTCGGTCAGCCAGGCCTAGAACCGACCCGGATCGCGGAGGCGGGGCAGCTCACGCCAGGCGATCACCAGCGCGTTCTGGACCGCGTCCTCGGCTCGTTCGTGGTCTCGCAAGATCCGTCGCGCGATCCCGAACAGCCGGTCACCGCTGGCGCGAGCCAGGATGGCGAACGCCTCCCGGTCACCGCCTTGGGCTGCGACGACAAGCTCAGGATCCACGACCCGCGCTAAGGGCCGCTCGGTCGGGAGCGGCATCCACCAATGCAGACTCTAGGGGGATCATCCGTTCAAACTCTCCGGCGCACCCAGCTCGGGTTCGTCGGCGGAGTGCGTCAGCCCGCGGCAAATGGGTCGGAGGCTGCCGCCTATCAGATCGTCGCGGCAGCCTCCGGATCGCCGATCAGCTGGCCGTGGAGGAGGTCCTCGCATTCCTGTTTGCCGATCGCGATGACCTTGTCGCCCTCGCGCAGGACCGTGTCCGGTCGGAGCGGAGACGCGACGCCGTCGCGGATCACTGCGAACAGCGAGCAGCCGTCCGGGATGTCGAGCTCGCGCGGAGCCCGGCCGATGGCCGGCGAGCCGGTCTGAAGATGCGCTTCGATGAGCTCGAGCTCGCCCTCGCCCAGTGCGGCCAGATGGAGCAGCTCGTGGACCGGGATGTCCTGCTCGATCGAGCCGAGGATCATCCGGGTCGGGCTGATGAGCTCGTCGACCCCAAGATGGCGGAACAGCGCTTCGTTCTTCGGGTTGTTCACCCGCGCGATCGTGCGCGGCACGTCGAAGTGATGCTTCGCCATCTGGCAGATGACGAGGTTGTCCTCGTCGTCGCCGGTCACGGCGGCGATGGCGTCGGCGCGATTGGCCCCAGCTTCCCCGAGGTACTTGCCCTCGCATCCGTCGTGCGCGATCACGATCGACCCGATCTCGTCAGCGATCTGCCGAGCACGATCGGGATCCTTCTCCATCAACGCCACTTCGTGGCCCGAGTCGAGCAGCTCTTTGGCCAGGTAGTACCCGACCTTCCCCCCGCCGACGACCAATACGAACACGATCTACGCCTCCATCGACGCACCCGGCGCCGGCGTCGGGCCGGGCACGGTCGTCGTCACGACTTCCTGGGATTCGGGCAGGAGGTGATTCTCCCCGCCCGGGTGGTGACCGCTCGGCGCGAGCATCCCCGCCAACCCTGAGGGCGGGAACCCGAGCTGCGCATTCATCGCGTCGATCATCAGGCCGGTCCGACAGAGCGTCGAGATACCGAGCTCGGCGTACGCGGCGGCGCGCACGGGGTCGTTGATCTTGGCGATGACGCGCGGCACCTCGAACGCCTCGACCGCCAGCTGGGCGGCCATCACGTTGCGGTTGTCGCCCTCGGTCAGAGCGAGGAAGATGTCGGCGCCTTCGATACCCGCGCGGCGCAGGACATCCTCGTCGGTGCCGTCGCCGCGGACTGCGTGTCCGCTGAATGAGGTCGGCAGCCGCTCGAATGCCCGGGTCGATTCGTCGAGGATGATGACCTCGTGTCCGGCGCGGTCCCACAGCTCGGCCGCTGACGAGCCGACCCGACCGCAGCCGACGATGACGATCTTCATTCGACTCCCTCGTTCATCGGCTCGCGCACGACCCACACGGAGCACGGCGCGTTCTGGAGGATGTACGGGATCGTTCGGCCGATGGCGAACTCCCCGCCGAAACGCTTTCTGTATGGCAGCCCCACGACGAGCAGGTCGGCACCCCGCTCGGTGGCTTCATCGACGATCGCCGCGGCGACGTCGCGTGCCTGCAGGAGCACCGGTTCGAGTTTCACCTTGAACGCCTCAGCGATCTCCTCGGCCGAGTCCAGCACGCGCTGCACATCCTCCGAGCGACCGGCGATGTCCGCGTCGAGCGGCAGCGTCCAGTCGATCTCGACGACGTGGACAGCGATCAGCTCGATCTTGGTCTTGGTTGCCGCGCTCGCCAGGAGCCGGACGATCCGTGCATCGCTGGCGCCGCCGTTGAGGGCAAGGACCGCCCGATGGAACTGTGCGGTCTCGATCTCCGGCATGGACGGCCACGATACCACCGCGTGCCGCTGCGGCTGGGGCGTCAGGACACCACGGCTTCGGCTCGGTGCGACCTCAGTCGCGACGGTACGGGACGTCGGCGATGACGGTGTGCTCGCGACCGAGGATGGCCTGCTTGAGGCGCTTGGACGTTTGGTTGTACAGGAGCCGCTCCCACCAGTGACGCGCGACGTACTCGGGGAGTACGACGATCGTGATCGGTGCCGGCTTCTCCGGTGGCCACGCCTGCTCGAGGACGTCGAGATAGGCGATCACTGGTGAGATGACGGCGCGATATGGCGACTCGACGATGACCAGCGGCACGCCCGGGATCTGCCGTTCCCATCGGTCACGGATCGCTTCACCGCGTTCAGGATCCTCGGTGACGTACACGGCGCGGACATCGGGGCTCACGGTGCGCCCGAAGTTCACCGCCTGGATGACCGCGCGGTTGATGCCGTTGACCGGGATGACGACACGCTGCTCGCGGTGCGGCCCCTCGACGACCAGGTCCTCGCGGACGTGGAGCTCGCGCTCCTGACCGTCGTACTCGCGGCGGATGAACAACATCATGCTGACGAGGACCGGGATCAGGACGACGACGAACCAGGCGCC
>DATNFQ010000127.1:0-9669 GCA_035606295.1 Patescibacteria group bacterium | reverse complement strand
GGTTCGTCGGCCCGACGATCTCGATGCCGTACCGTTCGGATCCCGCCATCATCGGTCCTCCAGGCGGACGTAGGCGTGCAGCCCGTGCATGCCGCCCTCGCGCCCGAAGCCCGACTCCTTGTAGCCACCGAACGGCGAGGTCGGGTCGAACTTGTTGAACGTGTTGGCCCAGACGACGCCGGCCTGCATGCGCGACACCATCTCGAGGATCCGCGAGCCTTTGTCGGTCCAGACCCCGGCCGACAGCCCGTAGCGCGTGTTGTTGGCCTTCTCGACCGCCTCGTCCGGCGTGCGGAAGGTCAGCACCGACAGCACCGGCCCGAAGATCTCCTCGCGCGCGATGCGATGCGACTGCGCCACGTTCGTGAACAGCGTCGGGCGGAAGAAGTAGCCACGCTCCGGGAGGTCGCATGCCGGCTGATACAGCTCGGCGCCCTCGGCGACGCCCGATGCCACGAGCTCCGTGATCTTCTCGAGCTGGGCCTTCGAGTTGATCGCTCCGACGTCGGTGTTCTTGTCGAGCGGATCGCCCACCCGGATCGTCGACAGGCGGTCCTTCAGCTTGTCGATCAGCGTCTCCGCGATCGACTCCTGGACGAGCAGCCGCGACCCAGCGCAGCAGACCTCGCCCTGGTTGAAGTAGATGCCATTGACGATGCCTTCGACCGCCTGGTCGAGCGGTGCGTCGTCGAACACGATGTTCGCGGCCTTGCCACCCAGCTCGAGCGTCAGTGCCTTGTCGGAACCGGCGACACCGCGACCGATCTTCTTGCCGATCTCGGTGGAGCCGGTGAACGCAACCTTGTCGACGTCCGCGTGCGTCGCGAGGTGCATCCCGATCTCGCCGGGCCCGGTGACGATGTTGACGGTGCCGGGCGGCAGGTCGGCCTGGATGCACACGTCGGCGAAGAGCAGGGCCGAGAGCGGGGTCGTCGACGCAGGCTTGAGGATGACCGTGTTGCCGGCCGCGAGCGCCGGGGCGATCTTCCACGCGAGCATGAGGAGCGGGAAGTTCCACGGGATGATCTGCGCGGCGACCCCGAGCGGCTTCGCGACACGACCGGGGAACGCGTAATCGAGCTTGTCCGCCCAGCCCGCGTAGTACCAGAAGTGGTTCGCGGCGAGCGGCACATCGACGTCCCGGCTCTCCTTTATCGGCTTGCCCGAGTCCATCGATTCGAGGACCGCGAACTCACGCGCCCGCTCCTGCAGGATCCGCGAGATCCGGAACAGGTACTTGGCACGCTCCCGCCCCGAGAGCTGGCCCCACGATCGCCGCTGCGCTCGGCGCGCGGCGCGGACCGCCTTGTCGACGTCGACGTCCGATGCTTTGGCAACGTCGGCGAGCGGCCGCTCGGTCGACGGATCGATCGAGGTGAACGTCGCGCCGCCGGCTGCCGGCACGGATCGGCCACCGATGAACAGCCCGTAGCGCTCCTTGAGCGTGACGATGTCGCGTGCTTCGGGGGCCGGCGCGTATTCCCACGGGATGGCCTGGCCGTCACCGAATCCCCAGCTGTTGGGACGCTGTTCGGGGCTGACGACGACGCTCGTCTCGGTGCGCTCGGGCATGGACGGCATTATGTCACCGCCCGTTCGAGACCCCCGTTCAGCAGTCGTAGGTCGCGACCGGGTAGACGCGCTCGCAGAACCGCACATGGACGTGATCGTCGTGGCCTGCGTACCAACGGGTCAGCCCTTCGCGGATCAGGACCGGGTCGTTGAAGTAGATCACCTTGATGTGGCCCGGGGCGGCGGCGCGTACCGCGCGGATGAACGCCCGCGTCGCGCTGCGGTCGTAGACGGCCATCCGGTAGTTGCCGCCCCACTGACACTGGCGCTCGTCGCGACGCATGATCCGGACGTCGACGTCCATGCCGCGCTCGTGCGTCTCGTGGCCGGGCATGACGCCCCCGTGCTCGAAGCTGACGTCTCCGATCGCGACGGGTCCGAGCCCCGCCTGCCCCAGTGTCACGGCCGCGGCTCGGACGGCGCCGATCGCGGCACCCGTGCCCCAGTGGGCCGGACCGTTGCCGACCTCGTAGCCACACATCCATCGCCCGAAGACCGGCGATTCGAAGTGTCCGATCAGGTATCGCCAGGTGCTCGCGTCGACGATCCCGCTCCTGGTGAGCCCAGCGTGGTGCTGGAACGAGCGCACCGCCGTGGCCGTCGCGCCGGCCAGCACCCCATCGACCGGCAGGCCCGCACGCCGCTTGTCGTTGAGCTGGCGCTGGACGACCTTGACCGCTTCGCCGGTCGCGCCGTAGTCGAGCCGGACGATCAGACGCGCCCATGTCCCGGCATCGACCATGCCGGTCACCGGCAGTCCACGCGCCGTCTGGAAGGCTCGGACCGCGGCGACGGTCGGCGCGTCGAAGATGCCTGAGATGTAGAGGTCGGAGGCCGACTGCTGACGGAGCAGCCCCTGGAGCGCGCGGACATCCGACCCGCGGTCTCCGCTGCTCTGATGCGGGTAGATCGGGGCGCCGGCGTTCGCCACCCCGACACCCACCACCGAGAGGATCGCGACGGCGAACACGATGAGCAGCAGGCGAAGACGGAGGGGCATGCCCGGGAGGCTACAGGGTCCGGCGCATCGCCAGCACCACCCGATGGGACCAGCGGGGAGCGTAGGCTGCCCGCGTGGACAGGCTGACGGGCACAGAGGAGCTGCTCGACGGACCCCTCGACGACCGACCCGCGCTCGTCGGCAACCTGCGCGACCTTGCGCGGGTGAACCGGCGTCTCGGCGGGATCGACCTCAGCGCACGCGCGATCGAGGCCCTGGCACCCGGCCACTCGTCGATCGAGGTGCTCGACGTGGGCACGGGCGGTGCCGACATCCCACTCGCCCTCATCGATCGGGGACGTGCCCGCGGGCGTCTCGTCCGTGTCACGGGCATCGACAACCGGCCGGAGGTGCTGGAGGCGGCGGCGCTCGCTGATCGGCGTGTGACGTCGACCGGGGAACTGGTACTCCACGTCGCGGACGGCCAGGCGCTCCCGTTCCCCGACGGCGCCTTCGAGGTCGCCCATAGCTCACTGGTGATGCACCACCTCGAACCCGACGCGGCTCGGGCCTTGCTCGCCGAGATGGCGCGGGTCGCGCGTCGCGGTGTCGTCGTCAACGACCTGGTCCGCGGGCGCGCCGCGTGGGCCGGTGCATGGGCGCTGTCACACCTGGCGACGCGCAATCGATTCACGCGGCGGGACGCACCCCTGTCCGTCCGAAGGGCCTATTCCGTCGCGGAGCTCACCGCGCTCCTCGCGGCGGCCGGCATCCGCGTCGAGCGGCGATTCGACGGCCCATTCGGTCATCGCGTCGCGCTCGCCGGGCGACGGAGCGGGCAGACATGACGCCCGGCGACGTCGTCGATGTCGCGATCGTCGGCGCAGGACCCGCCGGAACGACCCTCGCGGCGGCCCTCGCGCGGCGCGGCGTCGATGTCCTCGTCCTCGAGCGGTCGCCGGCATGGCACTGGCGAGCCGGCGGTGTGTTCGCGTCGCCGGCGGCTGTGGCCGCGCTTCGCCGCGCAGGGTCGTCGGAAGCTACGGTCCGGGCCGTCACGCAACCGATCCCGGCGATGCGCCTCGAGACGCCGGCCGGGACGACGGTCCGGCTGACCTACGGCGCCGACGCCGGACGACCGATGGCGGTCGGCTTCGACCGCTCCGCTCTCGATCCGGCCCTGGAACGACTGGCGATCGAGTCCGGCGCGACGATCGCGCGCGGCATCACCGTCCACGCCGTACGGCTGGGCAGGTCGATCGGACCGGGTACTCCGCATCTCCTCGATCTCGGCGACCGCGAGGTCGCCGCCAGGGTCGTCGTCGGTGCCGATGGGACACACTCTGTCGTGGCGCGCGCCGCGGGGGTCGCACGACCAGCCCGACTGCCGCCGCGCGTCGGGTTGACGTGGCACGTGACGGATCCGCGCCCGAGGACGGACCCACCCGTGGATGCCAGGATGGTCGTCGGCCGCGATGCCTATGTCGGCCTTGCGCGGGTGCCCGGCGGGCGGCTCAACATCGGCGTCGTGCTCGGGCAATCATGGCTTGCCGGATTACGCGCCGAGGGCGCAGCGCCGACCGTCCGACGGGTCCTCGACGCGATCCCGTGCCGGGATGACGACCCGGTCGACTGGGGGGCGGCGCCCGTCTGCGACAGGATCGCCGGCGCATCGCCACTCGGCATGCGGGTCACCCGGCGTGCCGGGCCCGGATGGTTCCTCGTCGGCGATGCCTGTGGCTTCCTCGATCCGTTCACCGGCGAAGGCATCCACCGCGCGCTCGTATCGACCGAGCTCGCCGCCCCGGCGATCCTCTCCGCTCTCGGACGTGGTCGTGACGATGCGGACGCCGCCCGGGCGGCCGCCGCCTACGACCGAGCGATGACCCGTCGATTCGCGACGAAGGACGCGGTGTCATGGCTCGTCCAGACGTTCCTCGGACGTCCGTGGCTGTTCGAGTACGCCGCGCGACGGCTCGCCGAACGCCCCCGCGCGCGTGCGACGATGGGTCTCGTCATGGGTGACCTCATACCGGCCTCGCGCGGCCTCGATCCTCGGTTCCTCGCTGCGCTCCTCGCGCCGTGAGCGGACGCAGTCGGTCGCGTCCCGGTGAGCGCGTGCGCGTCGCGGCCTACGCCATCGTCCGCGACGAGCGAGAGCGCGTGCTCCTTTGCCACATCCACCCGGCAGTCGGTGTCGGCGACGTCTGGACGCTGCCGGGCGGTGGACTCGAATTCGGCGAGTCACCGCGTCGCGCGGTGCTCCGCGAGCTCGAGGAGGAGACCGGCTTCATCGGCGAGATCGATCGGCTCGTCGAGGTCGACGACCGCGTCTTCACGAGTCGGAACGGCGCGGACCGGATGCACGCGATCCGGATCGTCTACGAGGTGACGCTCGTCGGCGGATCGCTTCGCGACGAGCTGGATGGCTCGACCGACACGTGTCGCTGGGTCGCGCCCGAAGAGGCGCTCCGGATGCGGCTCGGGGAGCTGGCACGGCATGCGGTCGAACGCGTGGCGACCGTGGATGCATAGCGAGATGTCGATCGATATCGACGCGCCACCCACGCTCGTCTTCGCGCTTGCCCGAGACGTCGAGCGCTGGGCCGTCCTGCTGCCCCACTACGTGCGATCGCGCGCGCGTGACCGCGACGCGTGGGGGCGACCACTGGTGGACTTCATCGCTCGGCGCCCACTCGTCGCGACGCTGGGCATCGGCCTCCCGGTCGCGTGGCGCTCTCGGACGTGGAACGAGCCCGAGACGCTGCGGCTGCGGTTCGAACACGTGGCGGGCGCGACGCGCGGCATGTCGGTCGTGTGGGACATCGACACGCGCGGGCGCGAGGACGCATGTCGCGTGACGATCAGGCACGAGTTCTCCCCTCGGGTGCCAGGATTCGCGCGCTTCGTCGACCGCTTCTTCACCCGACCGATCGCTGGGAGGACCCTGGCGACATTCAAGACGCTGGCGGAAGCGGTCGATTCGGCGGATGGATCCGACCCGACCGCGCCGACGCATCAGACCCCATGACACATCGTCGGATCTGGATCACCGGGCTCGGACTCGTGACGCCCATCGGGACCGGTGTCGACGCCTTCCGGGCTGGTCTGCGAGCGGCGACGTCGCCGGTGAAACGGATCGATCGGTTCGACCCGTCACCGTTCCGAAGTCAGGTCGCTGCACAGGTCGACGACTTCGACCCGCTCGCGTGGATGCCGCCGAAGACCGCCCGGCAGCTCGATCGCTTCAGCCAGTTCGGCATGGTCGCGGGTCAGCTCGCCCTCGACGACGCGGAGCTGCGTCCAGGTCAGGATGGCGGCGCGGACCCCGACCGGATCGGGATCTATCTCGGATCGGCGCTGGGTGGCATCGCCTTCGCCGAGGAGCAGCACGAGCGATACCTGGACAAGGGCATCCGCCAGGTGGCGCCCACCCTGGCGCTCGCGGTCTTCGGCGGGGCCGCCCCGGCCAACCTCGGCATCGCGCTCGATGTCCGGGGTCCGATCCTGTCGACGGCGAACTCCTGCGCATCGGGCGGCGTGGCGCTCGGCGAAGCGCTCGGCGATCTGCGTGAGGGGCGCGTGGACGCCGCGATCGCCGGAGGCTGCGAAGTGCCGCTGTCACCGCTCGCGTTCGGGGCGTTCGACATCATCCGGGCGCTCGGGGCCGGACACAACGACGACCCGGGGCACGCGGCACGGCCCTTCGACGCGGAGCGGGACGGCTTCGTCATGGGCGAAGGAGCGGCGTTGCTGGTCCTCGAGGAGGCCGAAGCGGCGGAACGTCGAGGCGCCACGCCCTATGCCGAGATCCTCGGCTACGGGGCGACGTCCGATGCGCATCACATGGTCCAGCCACGAGCCGATGGTCGCGAGGCCGGCCGGGCCGCCACGATCGCCTTGGACGATGCGGCCGTCGACCCGGGCGAGATCGACTACGTGAACGCGCACGCCTCGTCGACCCCGATCGGCGACATCGCGGAGGCGCGTGCCCTGACCATCGCGCTCGGGGAGCGCGCGGCGACCGTACCCGTGAGCGGGACCAAGGCGCTGTATGGGCACCCCCTCGGCGCGTCCGGCGCCATCGAGGCTGCGATCTGTTCGCTGGCGATCCGCGACGGGTGGGCGCCCGCGTCGGTCAACCTCGAGACATCCGAACCCGAGCTCGCCGAGCTCCTGCCGGGTCTGCTCCGGACCGGCCGCGACGGGACCTACCGACGGGTGCTGAGCACCTCATTCGGCTTCGGCGGGCTGAACGCTGCGCTGGTGTTCGGCGGGGTCGACTGAAGGACTGCGACGGCGTTGACGTCGTTTTCGCCTGATGCCGCCTCGCTACGCTCACGCCCGCGGATGCGCCGATACCAGAGGAAGGCGCCGAGCCCGCTGACGAGCGAGAGCACGCCGCCGATCGCGATCGCCTCGAGGATACCCACGGTCGAGGCAAGGGCCCCCATCAACAGACCGCCGATAGGCATCGACGCCGAGAAGACCGTCGTGTAGACGCTCATCACCCTGCCGCGAAGGCCGTCGGGGACGGCGAGCTGGATGGTCGCGTTGGCGGTGGCGGCCATCGTGATGCCGCCGGCACCGATCGGGACCATGAGCAGGAGGGAGACCGGGAACGACGTCGACATCGCGAGCAGGATCGACGCGACTCCCAGCAGGATCGCGCCACCGACGATGCGGCCCGTCCGCGGCCGGCCCGACAGCACGAGCGCGACCGCGGCACCGAGGGCCCCGATCCCGCTGGCCGCCATGAGGAAGCCGTAACCAGAGGCGTCGCTGCCGAGCGCGTCCTGGGCGAGCGGCGGGATGACGACCTGGAAGTTCATGCCGAACGTGGCGACGAGGCCGACGGTCGTGACCGCAAGCAGCACGATCGGCGTGTGCCGCACGAATGCGAGGCCCTCGCGCAGGTTCTCCACGACCGCTCCCGCAGACCGGGGTCGCGGCACCAGCCGGGCCAGGTGGAGCTCGTCGTCACGCATCAGCGTCAGGCCGATGATCACGGCGAGGAAACTCACGGCGTTGATCGCGAATGCCGGAGCGATCCCGAACGCGCCGATCGTCAGGCCCGCGACGGCAGGGCCGACGACGCGAGCGCCGTTGAACATCGCCGAGTTGATGGCCACGGCGTTGCCGATGTCCCGCGGCCCGACCATCTCGATCGCGAACGCCTGGCGAACGGGCATGTCGACGGCATTCGCACAACCGAGCAGCACCGCGAGCACGAGGATCATCCAGACCTGGACGACGGCGGTCGCGGTCAGGATCGTGAGGATCACCGCCAGGATCATCATCGTGGCCTGGACAGCGATCAGGGTCTGCCGCTTGGGTAGGACGTCGGCGAGGATCCCGGCGAACAGGCCGAAGATCATGACCGGCAGGAACTGGGCGCTCGCAACCACACCCAGCCAGAACGGGTCGCCGGTCAGGGTCAGGACCAGCCACCCCTGCGCGACCTGCTGCATCCAGGTGCCGACGAGGGAGATCGCCTGGCCGCCGAAGAACAGCCGGTAATTGCGATGCCCGAATGGGGCGGCCGCCTTCGCCCATGCGACGCGGCTCGACCGCGGGACGGTCAGGCCGGTCATCGCCCGTGTCCCCGCCGGTCGGGATGGGGATCGGGCCCGCCCTCGAGCTCGGCAAGGTGCTCGTCGAGGTGCCGTCGGCGATCGCGCGCCGCGTCGATCATCTCAGCGAGGCGCTGTGCCTTGGCTTCGAGTGTCTCGATCTGGCGCTCGACGCGGGCCCGCGCGTCATTGATGAGTGCTCGCCGTTCGGTCGGGTCGTGCGAGGTGCGGAACCGCTCGCGATTTCGCTCGCGGGCGGCCTCGTCCTCCAGCAGCTGACCGATCTGCGCCAGCGAGAAGCCCGCCTCATCGCGC
The DNA here is from genome assembly GCA_035606295.1 of Patescibacteria group bacterium. Classification (GTDB taxonomy): domain Bacteria; phylum Chloroflexota; class Limnocylindria; order Limnocylindrales; family CSP1-4; genus SPCO01. Next base: position 1,269 of record DATNFQ010000127.1, on the reverse strand, counting down.
AGCTCCTTGATCGTCCGCAGGCGCTCGAGATCGGACGCGTCGTACAGGCGATACGCCCCCTCGGACCGGGCAGCCGGCTCGAGCAGTCCGACCTCTTCGTAGTAGCGTATCGAGCGCGGTGTCAGACCGGTCTCGGCGGACACTTCCTGGATCTTGAGTAGCCGTGTCGCGGGGAGCGCATCGGACGTGGACGTGGGTGCGGGCATCGTCCCACGACGATATCACAACGTTGACGTTTACGTGAAGGTTATGGTGACCCGGCTCGCGCTTGACATCGCGTCGGTCCGATGTATATCGTATAACGATATACCGCAGTACGTAGCATTTGGGACGGGTGGTGTGAGCGATGAGCACCCGGGTACTCGGGTTCATCGGCATCGTGGGCGGGGCCGTCCTCCTAGTCGCGTTCCTCCCGTCGCTCGGCATCCCACCCGACTTCAACACGTGGCGGCTGGTCCTGTTCAACGCCGGGGCGATCGCTGTAGCGATCGCCGCCTTCCGCTTCGGCGCGCTGGGTTCCACCGCGTGGTCGTGGCTGGCAGCGGTCGCTGTCATCGCGACGAATGCGGCACACATCGTGTTCACCATCGTCGGCAGCGGCCTCGGATCCCCGTTCGCCGGCGACTTCGGACTCGCCTGGCACTGGGTCGCGTTCGGCATGTGGCTAAGCGACGGGTTGCTGGGCCTCGCGATCCTGCGAGCCGGGGGGCTCACACGATGGGGTGCGGCGGCGCTCGCCCTCGGCTCTCCCCTCGCGGTCCTCGGGATGGGCCGCTTCGAGCTGACGTCACCGGCGAACCCGACGATCTTCGGACCGATCGCGTTGATCGGGGTCGCCCTCAACGGGGTCGGCTGGGTCCTCCTCGGGCTCGACCTCGTGCGGCCGACCAAGATCGAACAAGCCGTTCCGGGTCGCACGTCGACGACGCCGGCCTGACGCGGTCAGCCGTTCGTGGCAAGAGTCGCACCCAGGGACCGTTATGGCAGGTGAGTAAGCCGCGCGTTCCTCATTCGGGCCCTAACTCGTCACCAGACGTGGATCCCTGCCGGAGGCCGGGGCTGGACCCGACATAGCGGTCCCCGGGTGAAAGTCCTGCCAGTTCGGCCGGCGTCCGCACCGTCCGCCGTCCGCCTAACGGCTCAGTCGATCGTGAAGTCGTCCGGGTCCTGGTAGCGGCCGGTCCGCTGGAACTCGATCTGCATCAGCACGTCGTTGAGCAGCGACGACGCCCCGAACCGGAACCAATCCGGGCTCATCCAACGCGGCCC
>DATNFQ010000126.1:0-25190 GCA_035606295.1 Patescibacteria group bacterium | reverse complement strand
GCCGGCGGAAGGACCGGGCCGTCGAGACCGGTCTCCCCGTGGATCTCCTTGGCGAGCGTCTGGGGCCCGATCAACGGCCCCTCGGCGCCTCGTGCTACCGGCACCTGGATGCCGTATGCGGTGCACACGGCGAGGGCGTTCCGGGTGACGTTCTCGATCGTGTGGATCCCGGCGACCGTCGTGATCCCGAGCAGGTCGATTTCCGGGTTGGCGGCGGCCAGCAGGATCGCGATGGCGTCGTCGTGCCCGGGATCGCAGTCGAGGATGATCTTTTCCACGGTCGGTCCCTCGTTGTCGGTCGTCGCAGCGGGGAGGTCGGACGAGCGTTGCAATGCGCGCCGCAAGGTCGGCGTGGCACCATCAGATGAGAGCAGGCCCTCGGGGGACGGAATCATCCTGGGGGGAGTTCATCGGACGGATCTGGTGGGCCTGCTCCTTTTTCATGCCCATCGCGGCGCCCACCCGGCGCCGGTGTCCGACCGTCAGTCGATCCAGACGCGATCCTGGTCGTCCGGGTCGTCGATCGGCGACGAGATGAACAACACCTGCGGTGCGTCCTCGAACTGGCCGCCGTGTGGCGTGTTCGCGGGGATCACCCACACGTCGCCCTTCTTGACCGGGTGCGTCACGCCGTCGACCGTCATGCTGCCCGTTCCCTCGAGCACATAGCCGATCTCGTCGTGGGTCTCGTGGACGTGCATGCGGAACGGCCCCGAGTGCCCCTGGAAGACGAAGACGCTCGACTGCGACCCATGGCCAAGGTACGTGCGCTTGAACACCTCGGCATCCGTCAGCTTGTCGGCCTCGACCGCGGCGGCGACGTCGATGACGTCGACCTTGGTCAGGTGCGACAGGTCCCTGGACTCACGCTTGTCGTGATGACTCACGCTCTCTCCTCGTACTGCCGGTCGCGGCGCGCGACCGTCGCTTCGAACAGGAAGTGATAGACCTCGGTATGGCGCTTGGCGGCAAGGATGTCGTCGCCCCAGATGTAGGCACCATGGTCGCGAACGACCACGGCCCGGGCGGTCTCGAAGCGTGGATCCGCGAAGACCGCCTCGAGCTGGCTGACGAGCTCCGGCTCTCGCGGCGTGTTGCGGATGACCGGGACGAGATGGACATCGAGATTGGTGACGCCCGGTATCCCTTTGAGCATCTCGAGATCGCGGATCGCCAGGTGATCTGCCGCTCCCGCCGCCGCGAGGTCGCCGGCGAGCACCGCGGACAACGCGTGCGAGTGGACGACGCTCCACGCGCCGCGCGATCGATGGGCCAGGCAGAAGATCGAGTTGCACTCGCTCGGTCGAAGGTCGTCGCGCTCAGGGCGCCGGACGACGCGGCCATCGGCCGGATCGACGGTGAAGAACTCGTCGGGCTGGACACGCTCCTTGTGGACGCCGCTCGGCGCGAGCAACAGGCCGCCGTCGCCCGCCGGGCCGCAGATGCCGCCACCGGTGCCCGACACCCAGCCACGCCGGTGGAAGTCGCGAAGGAGCTCGACGAGAAGCTCGCGTGTCGCCTGTTCATCGGTCGGTGGGGCATGCAGCGACATGGCGCCGAGTGTAGTGGCCGAGGCACTCAGCGCATCAGCCAGCGGAGGCGCGAGTACATCGCGGGTGCCATCGCGATCGCGAACGTGTTCGTGAGGTGATGCCCATCGCGATAGCGGAGCACATGCGTCGACGTCACCGGCCAGCAGCGCGTCGGCTGGCACAACCAGTCGCCGAAGTCGGTCGCCCGGACCCAGTCATAGGCCGCGTCGACCCCCAACTCTGCCGTCCAGCGGGCTACGGAGAACGCGGCCGACCGGGCGCGCGAGCACGGTGACGTCCAACCGGAATGCGCGGCGACGCAGCTCGGGATCGACGACGCGAAGGACGGTGTGTCGCGCAGGATCACGACACGGCGCGCGACACCGGCGAGCCGGTCGATGGATCGCCGGTAGCCGGCTCCCCACTCCACCGCGGCCGCCGTCGGATCCGTGATGGTCGCGCCGTCGCTGCGCCTGATCAGCGTCGAGCTCGATGAGCCCGCCATGACGACGAGATCGGCACGTGCGAAGCCGCGGATCTTGGTGAGCACGTTCCGCCGCCACGTATCGCAGGCGGTGTATCGGACACCCTGGCTGCGGACGGTGACGTCGGCAGCGGGGCAGGCGGTCTTGGTCATCCACGTGATCCGCCATCCGGCGCGCCGCGCGGCACCATCGATGGACGCCCACCACTGCGCAGCGATCGAGTCGCCGATGACGATGACCCGGATCGTGCCGTCGGGGTCCCCGTACGTGCAGTGGGTCGGCGTCGTGACCTCATGGGCCACGTGGCAACGATCGGTATAGACACGCGCGAGATCGCGGGCGGCGGCACTGGTCGAGGGGCGCAGTGTGGACAGAGCGACGTGCGTCGGATCGTTCGCCGGATCGGGAACGGCGGCACGGACCGGCAGCGTGCCGGCTACGAGGATCAGGCCGAGCGCGACGGTCGACGCGAGCGCGGAACGTCGGAGCATCGCCCGAGCGTACAGGGCTTCCGCCGTTCGAGCCCGGGTCGCCCGCGCCGATCGGCGCTCTGCCGACCTTCGGGGCTAGCGCTCCAGCAGCTTCTTGAGCGAGCCGAGCGCGCTCTCCCAGCCCTGTTCCGAGGTCTTCGCGGCCTCGTCGGACGGAAGGTTCCGTTCCGTGATCGTGACCTCGGTGCCCCCGTCACGCGGCGTCAGGTCCCACGCGACCACCTGGTAGTGCTCGGGCGTGTCTGTCAGACCCGAGACGTCGCTCCAGTGGGTGTGCACGAGATGGCGAGGCGGCTCGAATTCGCGGATCTCGCCCTTGTCGACGTACGGCTTCCCGCCGTACTCCCCGCGGTGGACGAGTCGACCACCCGGCCGCCAGTCCGCTTCGGTGTCGACCCCGAAGAACCACTGCTTCATCTCGCTCGGCGTGGTGATCGCCTGCCACACGCGCTCGATCGGGGCGTCGATCATCGTGCTGCTACGGATCTCGTCAACGGTCGTCGGCATCACGTCCTCCTCCTGCGAGCGTCCAACGTCGCATCGATGGCGGGACGCACGACTCACCGGCGCCCGAAGGACCGCCTTACAGATCGATTGCCGTCAGACCCAGGGATGGTGCTCCTCAACCGATGACGTTCTGCTCGACCACACGTCGCCCGGCGGCGATGCGCTCGAACCCGAAGACGCTCAGGTCGGTCGTCACGAATCGATCGTGGACGATCAGTTCAGCGATCGCCCGGCCGACCGCGGGCGACTGTTGGATGCCGTGGCCGCTGAACCCGTTCGCAAACAGGAGATTCGTGATCTCGGGATGCCGGCCGATGATCGCGTTGTGATCGAACGTGTTCATCTCGTAGTAGCCAGCCCAGGCATTCGTGACACGGATCGCGTCGAATGCGGGCACGCGGTTCGCGAGCGCCGGCCACAGGACCGACTCGAATAGCGCGTGGTCCGGCGTCAAGGGCAGATCGGGCAGGTCGTCCTGGTCAGCCGGGGCGGCACCCGTGATGAAGGAACCACCCTCCGGTCGGAACCAGACGCCGCTCGTATCGATGATCAAGGGGCAATCTTCGGGGGCGTCCCGCTCGACGTCGAACACGAAAACGCATCGCCGACGTGCCTCGACCGGCAGATCGATACCGGCCATCGCGGCGATCCGGGCCGCCCAGGGACCGGCAGCATCGACCACCGATCCGCAGGCGCGCTTCGAGCCATCATCGAGCGTCACCGAGGCGACGCGACCACCGTTGACGTCCATCCCGACGACCTCGGCCGTCAGCAGCTCTGCGCCGAGATCGCGCGCCCTGGCTCTGAACGCCTGGACGAGTCCGTAGCCGTCGAACCAACCCTCTCCTGAGCGACCGAGCGATCCCAGCGCGATGCCATCCGTCGCGAGCCACGGGTAGCGGGCGACGAGCTCGCTCGGCGTCAGGAGGACGATGTCCGCGCCCTCGGCGACCTGGATCGCGTGGTTCGCCTCGAGGATCCCCCGTGAGGCCGGCGGCGCGAGGTAGAGATAGCCGCCCTCGCGGATGTCCAGACCGAGCCTGTCCCGGATGAAGCCGAACGAATAGGCCGACATCCGGATGTTCTCGGGCGTCGAGAACTGGCGGCGCGTCCCCGCCGCGCTAAGCGCCGAGGATGCGCGCCGGTACGTCGGATCGCGCTCGATGATCGTGACCCGGCCTTCGAACGCCGGGTCCTCGAGCAGGTGGACGGCCGCCGCGCCACCCATCGCACCGCCACCGATGACGACGACGTCGCGCGCCGGCGTCACCGGTCGTTCACTCCAGGTCGAACGCCACGCAGCACAGGCCCGGCTGCCGGTCGAGGTGTGCCGAGATCCGGTCCTCGCCGAGACCGTCGAGCATGCCTTCGGCGAGGGCGAGGTTCATGCCGCAGACCAGGTCGCGATGATCGTCGACGAGTGCGTGGAACGGGCAGTTGCGGAGCCGGAGCGTCCCTTCAGCTTCGACCGGCTCGTATCCACGCTTCTCGAGCGTCTCGACGAGCGCCGCCTGACTGCGAGCCGACGTGGGGCGCGGACCGGCGGCAACCTTCGCGGCCGAGCCGACCTGCTCGCCCAGACGGTGCGCGGCCTGACGGAGGGATGTCGCAGCTCCGACGCCGCTCGCATCCTCCAACGCCTCCGCCATCAGCTCAGCCGCGATGTCATATCGACGCTCGGGCAAGGAGACACGGATGTCGCGGTCCGTCCGGGCGTACAGCTTCGACGGCCTTCCAGCGCCCGGGCCGCTCTTCCCACTCAGCCGCCGGAATCCCGTTGTCAACAGACCCGCCTTCGCGAGACGGTCGAGGTGGAACGCGGCCAACGGGCGCGACACACCCGTGCCTGCCGCCGCCTCGTCGCGACTGACGGGCCGGCCCTGGCGGATGACCCACTCGTAGAGCGTCCGGCGGGCGGGTTCGTCGAGCAGGGCGATCGCGTCGATATCGTCGATGTCGCGAGTCGGGTCGGTCATCGTCTGGATCCCAGGATTCGTATCACTAACACGTGCTTATTATAGATGCGCCGCGCGTGCCCGGAAAGGCCACCCAGAGCTCGTCACGAGCGGCTGAGTGTGGCCGGTTCCAGTCGCGCTCGAAGGTACTCGACGCCGCCCGTGTCACGGATCCGCGACGACCAGCCCGATCCATCGCGCCACACGTCGGCCAAGACGCTCGCGCCGGCCTCGACGGCTCGCGCGTATTCCAGCCGCATGGTCCGTGGGATCGCCCGGACATCGGGCTCCGCCCCGGCTCGGATGACCGCCTCGTCGACCCAGTCGGCATAGACCGCGTTGTTGACGTGGTCCATCGGATCGAGCTCCTGGGGCCGCACGCCGATGGTCGTTGCCGCAGGTGCGTCGGCCGGTGGCGCCTCCAGCGTCACGCGGCCGAGCGGGAAGGTCGCTTCGGGGGCCCAGAAATGCTCATCGAAGTCCACCGGGACGCGCGTCGGCGCGCCACGCGCATCGAGCAGCAGCCAGTCGACATTGGTCCACGCCAACCGGGTCCCGCCCGCGTCGACGAAATCGGTCCGTCGCCGTGCCCAGACGCGGCGCCAGCCGACGACCTGCGTCGTCCCGACGATCTCGTCGCCGACCCGCATGTCACCCTCCACGGTCACCTCGGCTGCGCGAGCGAGCCAAGTAAGGCCCCGCTCGCGATACCACTCCCTCGTGAAGCCGCGGTACGCGGAGTGATACCAGGCGAGGTCCTGCGCGTACCGCAGCAGCACGGACGTACGGATGCGCCCGTCCGGAGCCGCCTCATCGAACCTGACGCGATACGGGGACGAGCACTGGTCGGGCACCCGCGCCGCGTCTGTCCGGGTAGCGTTCGTCATCGACCACCAAGTTCGTCGAGCGACTCGAGCGCGACGACCCGTGTGCCCTCGAACGGCGCCGTCGAGCGGTCGAGCCGCACGTCGCAGGAGCGCTGTGCATCGAAGACGACCAGGGCGACCCCGAGAGCCGCGTCCTCGTCGTCGGCGTGGCGGCGCGCATCGTCGAGCTGGTGGAGGACGTCGTCGCTGATCCCGCGGGCCCCCCACTTGCAGTCGTACGCCTCGCTGGCGCCGTCGCGCTCGACGGTGACGTCGTAGGGATGGATCTCGGCGCGTACTCCATCGAAGAGGATCCGTCGCTCGCGGCGGATCGCGGCGACTGGCACGCGACGCGCAAGCAGCCGCCCGGTGAGCTCCTCGACGATCGCTCCGCGGAACTGGCTGCGGACGGCTTCCCCTCGTCCGGCGACCTCGAGGGCGACGTCGAGCAGCGCATCGGCGCGATCGCGGATCGCCTCGTCCGCCGTCGACCCGAAGAGGGTCGGGAACATCCCGGTCCAGGTCGTTCGATCCGTCGACTCGCCGTTCATGACCGCGCGCGCCATCACGCGCAGCGAGGGATCGGCATCGGCGAGCAGGTCCGCGGCTCTCCCGACCAGCGGATCGGCCTGGATGCCGGCGTATACGACCGCCCGCCCATCGCGAGCGGCATCCTGGAACCTCACGGACGCTCCCCAAGGGCCGTGAGCGCGATCTGTGGGAACGTCGAAAGCCAATCGATCGCGCGATGCGGGTCTTCGATCTGGCCGACCTCGCCGATGGCGAGGCCGATCGCGGCGGCGATCTCGGGAGCGACCAGTTCACTTCCGCGAATCGATCGGGCCGCCTCGAAACGATCTCGCCAGGCCTCGGTCAGGTCCTGGATGTACGACCACTCATCGTCGACCTCCTCACCGAGCTCGGCCAACGACGCGTAGGCGGCGAGGGCGTGTTCGATGACGGCATCGACGGTCGCTTCGGCGGAGTCGTCCACGCGCGACAGACTACGCTCGCTCGACGCTGCGCGGCGGTGGGCTACTCCGGCCATCGTCAGGCCGGTCCGTCAGGAGGGGTAGTGCTCCCGCGTCGTCATGGCTCGGCGAGGCGCCGCGACCGGGCGGCGTACGCGGCCGCCGTGGCGCTCGGTGTCTGCGTCACGGTCCGACCGGCGGAGGAGGGATTCCAACCGACGGCGCGCGCGCTCATCCCACGCCCTCGAATAGGCGTCCGTCGCGTCACTGCGGAGTCGGGCGGCGGCGGCTCGCTCGCCAGCCGCCTCCATCTCCGCGACGCGATCAAGGATCGCCCGGTAGAGAGCGGGAAGCTCTTCGGCCGGAGAGTTGGTCTCCATCGCTTGTCACGATGGAGTCCGATGGTGAGGGTGGGAATAGCCCACCCGTCCCGCCGATGGTCAACCGAACGGGCCAGCCACGCTCGCACGAAGTCCTGCGCGGCCACGGAACGGATGCCCGAGACTGGACGAGTGATCCTGAGCGATGTTCGAGATCCGAGGCTGATCACGATCCGTCGAGGCGGGTCGCTCGAGGACGACGACCACCATCGCCTCGCCGTGTGGGCTGCGACGTGCGCGGAGCATGTGCTCCACCACTTCGAGCGCGCCCGACCTGACGACGAGCGGCCTCGGCGCGCGATCGAGCTCGCTCGCGCGTGGGCACGTGGCGAGGTCGCGATGACCGAAGCCCGGACGGCCGCCGGCCACGCCAACGCGGCGGCGAGGGACCTTCGCGGTGCTCCGCGACACGCCGGTTTCGCGGCTGCTCAGGCAGCAGCGGTCGCGCATGTCGCCGCGCACGAGCTGGGTGCCGCGGCCTACGCGATCAAGGCCGTGCGCGCGGCGGTACCTGATGCGGAGAGCGAGAACGCCGGACGACTCGAGTGCCGCTGGCAGCGCGAGCGGCTCCCCCAGGCCATCCGTGACCTTGTGCTTGACGATCAACGGATCCGCAATGAGATCTGCTGGTCCGTTTTCGAGACCTGACGGTGTAGCGTCCCGCGGTCAATCGCCGCGGTGGCCACCACTCCGGACCTCGAACGAGCGCCAGCCACCGGTCGCCATCTCCCAATGGGATGAGACACGATCGACGAGCGCGCCGGCGGGCCCCCGCTCGAGCGCGTCGAGGAGCGCCTCGAGCGACGGGCGAGCACCTTCAGCGACGCAGCGCACCGAGCCATCCGGCTCGTTCGCGACCCACCCGGTCAGGCCGAGGTCCATCGCGTGGCGGACGACGTAGTAACGGAAACCGACACCCTGGACACGGCCCCGAACGGTGGCATCGAGTCGCTCCTCGATCGATTCGGCCCGCTCGGCCACCGTGTCGCGGGCTTCGTCGGTCACGCGGCGCGCGTTCCCGTCACGGGTCGGGGCCAAGCGAGTGCGAGGTCGTCGAGGACGAGCTCGGGCGATGTATTGCCGGCGACGAGGACCGCTGCCAGGCCGAGCCGGTCGATGAAGGCATGCACCGCATCCGCGTCGAGGTCGGTCGCGGCTCCCCGGACTTCGTCGAGGAGTCCGACGTCGCGAACGGAACGGTCCAGACCGCGCTGGCACAGGGCGACATCTCGCGCGAGGTCGGTCCAGAGCGCGATCAGGGCTTCTGCCGCCCTCCGCCGTTCCGCCGCGGGAGCCCGCGCGGGGCCGGCGGCGTCACCGTCGTCATCATCGGCCGGACCGGCATCCGCGTCGGTCGCATCGGCGACGGCCGCCGTAGCCTTGCCGCGGGAGCGCTTGCCCTTGCCGGCTGGGGCAGTCGCCCCTTCCTGTGCGTCGTCCGGTCGGAGGTCGAGGGCCCGGCCGTCGCTGATCCCCACGAGGGCGGACGCGGTCGATGCGAGGGCACGCACGCCCGCGAGGCGATCGGCTGGTCGCGCGTGGATCAGATCCAGCAACGTCCGGCCGATCGCGTCGCGCTCGCGCAGCGCGTCGGGTCGCGCGACCCACGCCAACGCGACGCCCGGGCGGCCACCGGCGATCCGAGCGGCTCGGGCGGCGACCGGCGGATCGGCGGCGGCCACGGCGGCAAGGAGCGCCTCGATGTCCCGGACACCGACGGGCCCGAGCCGGATCCTGGCGGAGCGCGAGCGGATGGTCGGAAGCAGCGGCTCCTCGGCATCGGCACACAACACGATCGTCGCTCCGGTAGGCGGCTCCTCGAGCGTCTTGAGCAGGGCCGCCTGGGCGTCCTCATTCATCCGGTGCGCAGACTCGATGACGGCGACGCGCGCACCGCCTTCGACCGGCAGCAGCGCGAGCTCGGCGATGAGATCACGGACGCCGCGCACCTTCGAGCCCGGACCGCCGATCACGACCTGACGACCCGCGCCCTCGGGCCCGAGCAGGTGCAGGTCGGGATGACCGCCGTGCGCGACCAGCCGACAGCTACGGCACGCGCCGCAGGGTCTCGCCGCCGGATCGGCGTAGGTGCAGAGCAGTCCCGCCGCGAGGTCGATGGCGAGCGTGGTCTTACCGACACCGGCCGGACCCACGAGCAGGACCGCCCCCGGGCCACCGCCCCGGATCATCGATCCGATGGCAGCCAGCGCCCCGGGATGGCCCCGGGTCCGCGCGCCGTCCATCGGGATCAGGAAGCGGTCTTGGTCGTCTTTCGCGTGGTCCGGCGCTTCGGCGTCGCCGCCTCGGCAGCATCGCCCTCCTGCGTTCCGTCGCCCGCCGCGGCATCTGCGGAAGCCGTCGCCTTCGCTGTCGCGGTCTTCGACCGAGACGCCCGGGGCTTCGAGGCCGCGGCCTCAGGCGTCTCGCCGTCGGCGGCAGACGTCGTCGCCTTGCGCGTCGTCCGACGCCTCGGGGCTGCCGATTCGCCAGATTCGGCGGCCGACGCAGCGTCCGCATCGGCGGCGGTCGACTTCCGAGTGGTCCGGCGCTTCGGGGCCGCCTTGGCAGGCGTCGTCGCTTCCTCGACGACCCCGTCCACGTCAAGGACGATGGCCTCGGCTGCGACCGAGTCGGTCATCTCGGCGCTCGTCGACGGGCCGACGTCCGACGACCGCGCCGGCTTCTGGCTCACCTGTGCCCGAAGCATCGCTTCGAGCTCCGGCGGCACTTCGCTCCACGGCTCGGCGGAGCTGGTCTGGCGGGTCGGTTCACGCCGACGGTCGTTCGGCCGATCGTAGCTGCGCCCACCGCTGCCCTGGCTGCCAGTGGGCATCGTGCGTCCGCTCACATCCGGATAGCGATTGATGCCGCCGGTCCGGCCGCGGCCGTAGCGCTCACGCTCGATCGCCGACTGGTAGGCGGAGCGGCCACCGCGTGGGCCGCGTCCGCCGCCGCCGCGATTGCCGGTCCCTTTGCCGCGGCGCTGCTCAGCGATCAGGTACTCGGGGATCTCCGGCTCATCGAAGTCCTCGTCCTCGGGGCTCGGCGAGGACAGGTTCGTCGGCGCCGCGGTCGTGCCGAGCTGGGAATCCCAGACCGAGCCGAACGGCGTGCTGCGCGGGCGGGGCGCCTGGATCGGCGCCTCGTCCTCGTCCTCTTCCTCTTCGTCATCATCGAACGAGTCGGTCACCGGAGCGGTGGATGTGGCAGGCGCCTCGTCGCGCCCGCGACCCCGGCCCCGGCCCCGGCCACCACGGCGACGCCGGCGTCGACCGCCATCGTCGCGCGCCTCGCCTCCGTCGCCCTCGACCCCTTCAGGTCCGTCGGCGCCTGCCGCAGTCGGGTCGAGGTCGTCGAGTGTGAAGACCTCCGCGGAGGCCAGATCGGCCTCCGACAAGCTGCCGGACCGGCCGCTGATGCGTTCGCCCGGCATGACCGACGACTTGCTCGATCCGTTCGTCGAGGTGCTGCCGCGCCGGCCTCGCGCCGAGCTGCCGCCAGTGGCAGCAGCGGGCTCGCCCTCGGAGCGGCCACGGCCGCGTCCACGACCGCCACGAGCGCCGCGGCCTACCCCGGTGCCCTCGGTCTGCTTGTCCGGGACCTCGGTCATCGACAGGTCGGCATCGTCGTCGGCGACGCGGCGACCAGAGCGGCTGCCCTTCTCGACCCGGGCGAGCTGGGTGATATCGGTGAACTGATCGGCGACCTCGATCAGATCGGAGCTCGTGTTGCCCCGGAAGCTGATCACCTCGACCCGCACGCCCATCTCCTGGACGGCGCGGATGGCCGGGGCGAAGTCGCCATCACCGGACACGACGATCGCGATGTCGAGGTTTCGAGCCGTCTTCATCATGTCGACGACGAGCTCGATGTCGAGGTTCGCCTTGACCTTCCCGTCGCCGTATTTGCGGATGTCCTTGCTCACGACCTTGTACCCGTGGCGGCGCAGGAAATCGTGGAAGTTCCGCTGGTTCTCGTTATCTGGGTCGAGACCCGTATAGGCATACGCGCGCACGAGATCGCGCCCGGCGCTGGCCGACTTGAGGAGCGTGACGTAATCGATGTCAACGCCTGCGGCCTTCGCCGCGTAGAAGATGTTCGCCACGTCCACGTAGACGGCGACGTTCTTGCCCAACTGTGACTCCTTGGGTTATTCCCGTATGTGGTTGGTGCCCGACCGGCGCGTTCTCGCTGCTCGGCGGCTCGATGGTCAGAAGCGGCGCGAGGTGGAACCCACCGCGGCCACGGTTCGTTGGATACGAGGACCGGCCGGGGTGAACCCCATGGCCTTCCAGCGGCTCAGCGCCGCCTCATCCTCGGGTCGGGCCGCCTCGACGAGCGCGCAGCCCTTGTTGCTGGCCGAGCGGACGACCTCTTCGATGAGGGCGTCCGCGACCCGGTCGGCATCGTGGTCGGGGTCGACGACCAGGAGATCGATCGTCCCGACGAAACCGCCCGCGCGGACCGAAGGTCGGAGCGCGAGGACGGCGCCGCCAACGACGTGCCGTTGGGACTCGGCGACGAAGATGCTCGCCTGCGGCAGGTAGACGAGCTGGCGGAGCAGATCAGCCGCGTCGAGCGGGCTCGCGTCGCGGCCGACGCGCAGTTCCGCGTCGCTCAACGCGACGAGACGGTCGATATCCGTGATGCGGGCGGGCCGGACCAGATATTCCACGCCTAAGGTCGTACCTCGCAGGACGGCGACCGTCGCCCCTCGACCGGGGTCAGCCCGACCCTGGGTCGGACCGGCGGGCCTGCGATCCGTCCGGCGCGAAGCGCTGCGGAGAGATGCGACCGACCGGTATTGCATTCGGGTCGCCGGTGCATATGATACGGCATCGTTTCGGCGGTCACCTGCGCGCCGCTCGAGACCGGTCTGCGTCGCCTCCGTCACGCACCGCCCCCAGGCCCCCATCGACGCTCCAAGGGAGGGCACGTCGTCGGGTCAGGCAAGGGCAGGACGGGGTGTCTTCGCATCTCCCGGATCGGGATGGGGCGGGGTGCCACGATCGACGGTCGTCCCGGTTAGGGACCGGCGACCTGGCTATCCAGGAGGAGAGTGAATGGACAAGCGCAAGATCGGGACGCTTGCTGCCGTCGCCGCGCTGGCTCTAGCAGCCTGCAGCGGTGGTAGTAGCGGCGGCGGAAGCAAGGGCGAGATCGAAGTCTGGTCCTCGCTACCGCGGCAGGGCTCGAGCAAGGGCCAGACCGATACGATCGTCAACGCCATCAACATGGCGCTCGCAGAGAAGAACAACACGGCCGGCGGCTACACGATCAAGTACAGCGACAAGGACGACTCGACCGCTGCGGCCGGCAAGTGGGACGAGGCGACCGAGATCAAGAACGCCAACGATGCCGTGGCGGACGACAAGCTCGTCGCCTACATCGGGACGTTCAATTCGGGCGCTGCAAAGCTCTCGATCCCCATCCTGTGCGGCAAGGGCATGGTCATGGTGAGCCCGGCCAACACCTATCCCGGTCTGACCAAGGCCGGCAAGGGCGAGGCCGACGAGCCTGACAAGTACTACCCGAACGGCTGCACGCGCAACTACTTCCGCGTCGTGGCGGCGGACGACCTTCAGGGTCTCGCCGGTGCGAAGTGGGCCGCAAAGCTCGGCGCCAAGAACGTGTACGTCCTCGACGACACCGAGCTCTACGGCAAGGGCATCGCCGACGTCTTCAACAAGGAAGCGCCGGGCCAGGGCCTGACCGTCCTCGGCCGCGACGGCATCGACGGCAAGGCGACCGACTACAAGGCGCTCGCCGAGAAGATCAAGGCGACCAATCCTGACCTCGTGTACTTCGGCGGGATCACCCAGAACAACGCCGGCCAGCTGTGGCGCGACCTGCGCGACGCGATGCCGAACGTCAAGCTGATGGGCCCCGACGGCATCCTCGAGGATGCGTGGATCCAGGCTGCCGGCGAGGCAGCGGAAGGCACGTACATCACGTTCGGCGGCCTGCCGGCCGACAAGCTGACCGGCAAGGGCGCGGACTTCCTCAAGAACTACAACGCGAAGTACCCGAACAACCCGCCCCAGGCGTACACGGCCTACGGGTACGAGGCCGCCGGCACCGTGATCGCGGCGATCGAGAAGGCCGCGGCGACGAACCCGGCCGATATGACCGCGCTTCGCGCGGCAGTCCTCAAGGCCGTCTCGGAGACGAAGGACTACGAGGGCGCGCTGGGCAAGTGGAGCTTCAACCAGGAAGGTGACACCTCGTTGACGGCGATGTCCGGAAACATCGTCAAGGACGGGAAGTTCGCCTTCGATAGCGTCGTCGAGTAGCGGGTCTCACCCCGCTCGACACCTCCAGCCGGCCGCTCGGGCTTTCCGATCGGCCGGCTGGGTGCTCCCAGATCCGCGACTGCCTTAAGGAGAGGGCGTGGAGGAACTGGTCAAGGCGCTGACGATCGGCGTGACCAACGGCCTGATCATCGCGCTCATCGCGATCGGTTACACCCTCGTTTACGGGATCCTCGAACTCATCAACTTCGCCCATGCCGACGTGTTCATGCTCGGCACAGCGTTCACCTATTTCGCCACCGAGCTGATCGTGCGCGGGTTCGGCATCCCCGCATCGAGCACCCTGGCTCTGGTCGTGACGCTCCTGGCCCTGCCGATCATCATGCTGATGACGGCGACCATCAACGCCAGCATCGAGCGTCTCGCGTACCGACCGTTACGTAACGCCCCGAGACTTGCGCCGCTGATCAGCGCGATCGGGATGTCGTTCGTGCTGCAGAACATCGGGCTCTTGCTGCTCGGACCATCGCAGAAGGCCGTCGAGCCGGTCCTGCCCCGGACCGACTTGGTGTTCTTCCCGAGCGGCGCAGCCTGGTTCGGCGTCGACGAGATGATCGTGGTCGGCGTCACGGTCCCGTTGCTGCTCGCCCTCCGCTGGTTCGTCGCGAGTACCCGCCAGGGCAAAGCGATGCGGGCCACGGCTCAGGACCGCGAGGCGTCGGGTCTCATGGGCATCGACGTGAACCGGACCATCTCGCTGACATTCCTCATCGCCGGTGGCCTCGCAGGCGCGGCCGGACTCGTCGTCGCCCTGTACTACGGGCAGACGTTCTTCCAGTACGGCCTCCAGTTCGGCCTGCTGTCGTTTACCGCCGCCGTGATGGGCGGGATCGGAAACCTCACCGGCGCGACGCTCGGCGGCCTGTTCGTCGGGATCGTCGCGGCGATGTCCGACCGGTTCATCGAGGCCAAGTGGACGAGCGTCATCGTCTTCTCGCTCCTGATCCTCGTCCTCATCTTCCGACCGACCGGGCTCCTCGCCGAGCAGGCGTCGGAGCGCGCCTGACATGACCGAGGCCGTCAGGGCGCCGCGCCGATCGATCCCGAATCCGCTCGCCGGGATGGAGGAGCGCCGCCGGCAGACCGTCATCCTGGCGGTCATCGTCGTCCTCGCCCTGGTCTATCCGCTGATCTACCGACCTCTCTCGAATGCGATCCCTGCCCTTCCTTGGCCGGGGACCGCGGTCCTCGTCGTCTGCGCCACGTTCGCGATCCTCGCGCTCGGGCTGAACATCGTCATGGGCTTCGCGGGCCTGCTGGACCTCGGGTATGTCGCCTTCTACGCGATCGGCGCGTACACGACGGCCTTCCTTGCGTCGAGCCATTTCGGGATCCACATCAGCTGGTGGATCGTGCTTTGGATCGCCGTCGCGGCGGCCGCGATCTTCGGCGTGATGCTCGGCGCACCGACGCTCAAGCTGCGCGGCGACTACCTCGCTATCGTCACGCTCGGATTCGGTGAGATCGTGCGTCTGGTCTTCCGTAACCTCGGCGACATCACGATCGCGCTACCGGCCTTCCTCGGCGGTGCCGTGATCCTGGGCCCGAACGCCAACCTGACGGGCGGCAACGTCGGGATCAACCCGATCGACCCCCCGATCATCCCCATCCCCGGGCCCTGGGGTGCCTCGATCGTGTTCTCGAACCAGAACGTGATCGCGTCCTGGTATCTGGTACTCGCGCTGCTTGCCATCACGTTCTTCATCTGCCGCCGGCTGCGCGACTCGAAGCTGGGCCGAGCATGGATGGCGATCCGCGAGGACGAGACGGCAGCCGCGGCGATGGGCATCAACACCGTCACGACGAAACTGCTGGCGTTCTCGCTCGGTGCGAGCTTCTCAGGCTTCGCCGGCGCTTTCACCGGCGCCTACAACACGGCGATCTTCGCGGAGACCTTCAGCTATAACGTTTCTATCCTGGTCGTGATCATCATCATCCTGGGTGGGATCGGCTCGCTCCGTGGCGTGGTCATCGGCGCCTTCGCACTGCTCTACGTCGACCGGGCCTTGCTGCCGTGGCTGGGCGACAACATCGTCAACGACCCGATGCACAACCTCGGTGTCGCGACGGGCCAGCAGATCCTGGCCGACTTCAAGCTGACGACGTACAACTACCTCCTCTTCGGGATCGTCCTGGTGATCATGATGATCAGGCGACCCGAAGGGCTCTTCCCCGATGCCGGCGCCAAGGCCGAGATGCACGGCGTCGGGATCGCCGCCGAGGTGACCGGCGCGACCGGCGATGAGCTGACCGCGCTCGGGGAGATCGAGGAGGTCAGCCTGGACGATGCCCCGATCCCCGATCCGAACGCGCCCCCGCCCGAGCCGCCTTCGACCACGACAGGGCCGGAGGCTGCCCGATGAGCGCTATGGCCGCCGCGGCGACCGAAGCTGCCGGCGACCTACTCGTCGCCACCGGCTGCACGAAACGCTTCGGCGGCCTGATCGCCGTCAGCGACATCGATTTCACGATCCCGCGCGGATCGATCGTGAGCCTCATCGGACCGAACGGCGCAGGTAAGACGACGTTCTTCAACATGATCACCGGCCTGTATGTCCCGACGGAAGGGCGGATCACGTTCGATGGCGCCGACATCACCGGCGACAAGCCGCATGAGGTGGTCCGCGTCGGGATCGCACGGACGTTCCAGAACATCCGCTTGTTCGGGAACATGTCGGCTGAGAGCAACGTGCTGGTCGGCCTCCACCATCGGCTCAAGGGCCGCTGGTTCGGGGCGATCCTGAGGCCGCGCTCGATCATCCGCGAGGAGGAGGAGGCCCACGCCCGGGCCATGGAGCTGCTCGACCTCGTCGGGCTCGGGAGCCGCAAGGACACGCTCGCCCGCAACCTGCCGTATGGGGATCAACGGCGACTCGAGATCGCGCGTGCCCTGGCGACCGAACCGAAGCTGCTGCTCCTCGACGAGCCGACCGCGGGCATGAACCCCGAGGAGACCAGGCGGCTGACGGAGTTCGTCCGCGAGCTCCGAGCACGCCTCGGGCTCACGGTCCTGCTCATCGAGCACGACATGAAGGTCGTCATGGGTATCAGCGACCGGGTCACGGTCCTCGACCATGGCGAGAAGATCGCCGAGGGCTCACCCGCCGAGGTGCGTGCCGATCCACGCGTGGTCGAGGCGTATCTCGGCCGCGGCGCGGCCGGCGAAGGCTGACCCATGGCCCTCCTGGAGCTCCGCGACGTCCACACCTACTACGGCAACATCCACGCCCTCAAGGGCATCTCGCTGACCATCGATCAGGGCGAGATCGTGACGCTGATCGGCTCGAACGGCGCCGGCAAGTCGACCACGCTCAAGACGATCAGTGGGTTACTCCGACCGCGCGAAGGCGAGATCTGGTTCGACGGGAAGCGGCTGGACGGGACACCCGCCCACCAGGTCGTGGTCCTCGGCATCTCGCAGGCGCCCGAGGGGCGTCGGATCTTCCCGCGTATGACCGTTCGCGAGAACCTCGAGATGGGCGCATTCCAGCGCGAGAAGGGCAGCGAGCGGGACGCCGATTTCGAACGTGTCTATACGCTCTTCCCGCGGTTGAAGGAACGGCTCAACCAGAAGGGCGGCACGCTGTCCGGCGGCGAGCAGCAGATGCTCGCCATCGGCCGCGCACTCATGGCGCGCCCCAAGGTCCTGCTCCTCGACGAGCCGTCGATGGGCCTCGCGCCGATCCTCGTCGAACAGATCTTCGAGATCGTCAAGGACATCAACGCCTCGGGGACGACGGTGCTCCTCGTCGAGCAGAACGCGCTCATGGCCCTGGGCATCGCCAAGCGCGGCTATATCCTGCAGACTGGCGAGATTGTGCTCCAGGACGTGGCCGACCGGCTGATGACGAACCCCGAGGTCCAGAAGGCCTACCTCGGAGGCTAGACCGTCAGTCCGCCGCCGATGGACGCTGTCGATGACGGCCGACGCGCATCCGATTCCCGCAGACGGCCGCCTCGCACCAGATCCGGTTCTGCTTGCGGGACCGGTCGACGAACAGCCACCGACAACGTGGATTGCCGCAGCGCCGGAGCCGGTCGCGCTCCTCGGCCAGCGCCAGCGCGGCTGGCAGCAGGTCATCGGTGACGCCATCCCAGCCGGTCGCCGGCGAGCGCATCGACCCGTCGGCGCGAAGCCGGTAGTCGACGCCCGCGAGCGCGGCGTCCATCGCGCTCCGCCACGCGAGCGGGTCGAAGGATGGATCGTCGGCGAGCGCGCGGATCGAGGCCCGGAGCGAGCGCAGGCGCGCGAGCTGGCCCTCGGTCGGTGCACGGCCGGGGTCGGGGATCGCGTGCGTCGTCAGGAAGTCGACGGCGCGCGCGGGCGTGTCGAGGTGGTCATGTGGCGGTTCGCCGTCCCGGGCGCGCCGGCGGTAATGGGCGCCAGGCCCGTGGAGGCTGTTGGCCAGCGCGAGCGCGGCGTCGGTCCCGAGCTGCCATGTAACGGTATCCATCGGCATTGATACGTTACCATCCGGCGATGGCCGCCCCGATCGTGTCGCTGGTCCTGGCACGCCTCCGCCGTCGCGGCGCGACCGCGCTCATATCGATGGCAGCGGTCGGGGCCGCAGCGGCGCTGATCGCGATCGTCACGGGCATCGGCCTCGTCGCCGCCGACGCGACCGTCGCGCGGACCCTCGCGGGTGAGGGTGTCGATCGGCCGCTCGTCCGCATCTCGCGCTTCGCCCCGACGGCGACCGACTACGACGCCATCATGTCGCGCACCGACGCCGGGATCCAGGAGCATCTCGGCGGCCTGACCACGCCCCCGGTCCGCGGCGTCCTTACCCGCGAGCTCCTCGACCTTGACCAGCCGCTGTTCGAGCTCGTCGTCGCGGTCGATCAGCCGGATCCGCTCGTGAGCGTCGTCCAGGGCCGGTTGCCCAGACCGTGCGCCGACGGCTCGGCCTGCGAGGCGATGCTCCTGTCCGAGTCGGAACCGGACTTCGATTTCACCTCGGCGCGACCCGCCCCGAACCTCCACCTGACGATCGTCGGGCGCGGGATCATCGACCCGGCGGTCCCGTTCGGCGACCTGGACCAGCGCGGTCCTTTCGGGGAGGCGACGATCGGGGGCGGTGACTATCAGACCGGGCGACGCAGCCCGGCGGTCCTTCTCGTCAACGGCGTCGACGCTGTCTCGCACATGCCGGCCTTGGACGTGACAGGACGGACGTACGTCTGGACGGCACCTGTCGACGTCGCCGCGATCCACCCCTGGACGGCCGCGTCGTTTCGCGATGCGGTCGAGGGCATGACCCGCGACCTCCTCGCAGGCGACCCGGCGTATAGCGTCGAAAGTCCGCTGACCCAGATCACAGCGGCGCTCGGGCTGGCCGACGCCTCGTCCGCGCGCCTGCTCCTCATCGGCTCGCTCGGGGTCGCCATCCTGCTCGCCTTCGCCGTCTTCCTGGCGCTTGTCGTGCGCGATGATGTCGCGGCCGAGGTCGCCCGGCTCACCGCCGTCGGTGCTCGTCGGCGCGACCGCATCACGTTCCTCGTGCTCGAAGCCGGCATCCCCGCCGTGATCGGTGGCGTCATCGGCTGGATCGGTGGAGCGCTCGTCGTCGCATTCCTCGCGAGCTGGGCGTCAGCTGATCCGGTCGCGATCGTCTCGGGCGCGATACTGGCGCCGGGTGCCCTGGCGGCGGCGTTCCTGGTCATCGTGGTCGCCGTGATCACGACGGTCTTCGCGACCGCACCCGGTCGGTCATGGGGTGGCGGCGTCAGGACCATCGTCGCGATGGTGCTGACGGCGATCGTCGTGCTCGCCTGGCAGCTCGCGTCGACCGGGCCGCTGGATACCGCGGCCCTTGCCCGATCTGTCAGCAGCCCGGTCGTCGTGCTCCTGCCGCCGGCCCTCGCATTCGTCGCGGCATTGCTGCTGGCGACGGCGATGCCGCCACTGCTCCGCGCGATCACCCGACGGTCGCGCCGCGCGCCACTGGCCCTGCGCCTCTCGCTGCTGTCCCTGTCGCGTGATCCGGGTCGGCCCGCCGCGACGCTGACGCTGCTGGCATTCAGCATCGGCGCGATCGTCTTCGCGACGTGCTGGTCGGCGACGCTCCGCGCCGGTATCGACGATGCGGCTGCCTACCGCTCGGGGCTGGACTTGCGTGTCACCGAGCTCGGGACGGGTCTGTCGATCGCCCCCTCCGTCGTGCCGGTCGACAGGTACGCCAAGCTCGGTGCCGATGTGACCGCCATCCCGGTCTTCCACGAGGGCAGCACCTCCGGACCGGGCGGCCGGGTCGACATCGTCGGCATCGACCCGGCCGTCCTGCCGACCCTCCCAGGCTGGCGCCCCGACTTCTCGGCGACACCGGTTCAGGAGATGGCGACGCGGCTCCACGTCGACGAGCCGGCCGGCGGCTGGAACGTGGCCGGGCACCGCCTGCCGGAGGGCAGCCCGGAGCTCGATCTGCGATTCCGCTACAACGGCGAACCGCTCAAACTCGACGCGGTCATCTGGACGGACGAAGGTGACACCGTCCGCATCCCGCTCGGCACCATCGATGACGGGATGACGCGCGCCAGCGCGCCCCTGCCGAAGAGCGCCATCGGCGGCCGACTCACAGCCCTCGTCTTCTACAACGCCCAGCTCGTTGCTGGCTCCGGCCATGAGTTCGGCGTCTACCGATCGACCGTCAGCTTCGAGGGCCTCGACGGGCTCGTCGACGAGCGTCCGATCCCGCTCGAGATCTTCGCGGTGGATGTCCACATCATCAAAGCACCACAGGCGACCGATGGGCTCGTCCTGCCGGCGGTCGTCAGCCGCGACCTCGCGAAGGAGACGAAGCCCGACGGCACGCTCGACCTGCACGTAGGGAGCGGCACCATCCCGATCCGCGTCGTCGCGACGGCCGACCGCGCTCCGACGGTCGTCGAGCCGGATCCCCGCTTCGTCATCGTGCCGCTCGACCCGTTCATCGTCGCGCTCGCCTCGGCCGTCCCCGGATCCGGCCGTCCTTCGGAGATGTGGCTCAGCGTCCCCGATCCGAAGCGCCAGGCCGAGGTCCGAGCCGCGCTCGCCAAGCCGCCGTTCCGCTTCGCCCAGGTGACCGCACGTTCGGACCTCGTCGCGCAACAGGCAGGCGACCCACTGACCCAGGCGATCGTCTGGGCGCAGATCGTGGCGGCGCTGGCCGGTCTGACGCTGTCCATCGGTGCGCTCGTGATGGGCGCCATCACGGATCTCCGCGACGAACGCGGCGAGCTGGCCGACCTCGAGGCACAGGGCGTCCCACCCTCGGCGCTCCGCTGGCACGCGCTCGCGCGGACGGCGTGGCTGGCGATCGGGGGCTGTATCGCCGGCCTCGTCGCGGGGCTTGCACTCGCGGTCACCGTGACGGGCGCGCTCGCGATCGACGCCGAGGGCCGTCTACCGATCCCGCCGCTGGTCGTCGCGCTGCCGCCGCTCCAGATCGGGGCCCTGGTCGTCGGGGTGCTCGTGATCGTGCTCGGCACGGTCGCGGTCCTGGCCGCACGGACATACGGTCGGTCGACGCTCGGCGAGCGACGCGGTGGACGGGCGACGCGCCGACGCAGCGCCTGGACCGCGGGGACGGAGCGGATCGATGGCTGAGGCGGTCGTCGGCAACGGGCTCATCCGGATCCATCGGACCCCCGGCGGACCTGTCGCGGCACTGCGCGGCCTCGACATCACGGTCGGCGAGGGCGAGGTGGCGGCCGTGATCGGGCCATCCGGCTCGGGCAAGTCGACGCTGCTGCGGCTCATCGCCGGTCTCGATCGGCCATCCGCCGGTCGGCTGGTCGTGCTCGGCGCCGACCTGACCGATGCCTCCGATCGCGATCTCGATCGCCATCGGCGAGAACACGTCGGTGTCGTCGAGCAGCATTACCGTCGGGCGCTGTCGCCATATCTACGGGTCGCCGATGCGATCGCCCTGCCGCTCGCTCTGCGCGGCGTTCCTGCGGCGGAACGCAAGCGCCGGGTCGACGAGCTCCTGGACCGCATCGGGCTGCCGGGTCGTGGCGACGCGCTCCGCCACCAGCTTTCCGGCGGGGAGCAGCAGCGCATCGCGTTCGCGGTCGCCCTCGCGACTCGACCGCCGCTCCTGCTTGCCGACGAACCCACCGGCGAGCTCGACGCCACCACCGCCGAAACGATCCTCGGCGTGTTGCGCGACCTCGTTCGCGCCGAGGGCACGACGTGCGTGGTCGTGACTCATGACGAGCTGGTCGAACGGGTCGCCGACCGCGTCGTCCACGTCGCGGACGGGCGGGCGGTCGCGGAACGGATCGGTGGTCCGGGCACGCCTTCGGTGCAGGTCCGCGATGCCCAGGGCTGGCTGGCGCCCCCCTTGCCCGAACCGTCGACCCCGTTGTCATCCGCCGTCCGACCCGATGACGGCGAGGACGCGGTCGTCCTCGAGCGGGCCGCCCGACGCTACGGGGCGGGCTCGACATCGATGCTCGGGCTGCCACCGACGAGCGTCGCGTTCGGGGCGGGCCGGTTCCACGTCGTCACCGGGCCGTCGGGGAGCGGCAAGTCGACGTTGCTCCGCCTCGTATCCGGTCTCGACCGGCCGACCGAAGGCCGCGTCACGACGCTCGGCGTCGACCTCGCGACGCTGGATCGTGACGCGCTCGCCCGATTGCGAGCGAGACGGATCGGGATCGTCGACCAGGTGCGCGACCTCGTCCCGTTCCTGACGGCTCGCGAAAACGTCGAGCTCGGCCTGGCGATCCGCGGTGTCGACCCCGATGATGCGCGGCCCCGCGCCGTCGAGGCGCTCGATGTGGTCGGGCTTGGCGAGCACCTGGATCGAGCACCGGACGGCCTGTCAGCCGGAGAGCGGCTCCGGGTCGCGCTGGCGCGCGCACTCGCGACGGGTCCCGACCTGCTCATCCTCGACGAGCCGACCGCCGCGCTCGATCGCGCGGGAGCACGGGCGGTCGCCCGCTTGCTCGCAGGGCTCGACGGGCGTGTGACGGTCCTCGCCACGACTCATGACCCCGCGCTGATCGAGGCCGCGAGCGACAGGCTCGATCTGGTCGTAGCCTCGGGTCGCGTGCCGGTCAGCGCCGCTCGCTAGGGAAACGCGCTGACCCCAGTTCCGACGTCAGCGGTAATGCGGCTCGCGCGTCATCACGAATACGGCCCGTGACAGGATGGCCAGGCCGATGCCGGTGATCCACAGGCCCGGACCGTTGGTGAAGACCTCGAGTGGCGAGTTGAACCGGAACGCCCCAAGGCCGAACAGCTCGAAGATCCGCCAGCCGAGACCGATCCAGCCGACGATGGCCAGGAACGCGAACGCCTCCCATCGATCGATCGGGGTCGGGCGGTCGCCGACCGCGTAGGGCAGCGCTACGAGGAGGAGCGTCGCGACGCCGACGAGGAGCGCGAGGATCCCGCTCCCTTCGAGGCCGTTGCCGGAGAGCGGCGGCAGCCCGCCGCCGGGCTGCTCGAGTTGCCACCACGGCAACAGGCAACCGATCAGGACGACCACGCCGCCGATCGCGGCCATGGTCCGGCCCCCGCCCAGGGGCCGCCGGTGCATCGTCACGCCTCGACGGCCTCCCCCGGCTCCGCCGCCGCGCCGTACACCTCTGGCTTGAGCACGCCGACATACCTGAGGTTCCGGTACACCTCCCCGTAGTCGAGCCCGTAGCCGATGACGAACTGGTCCGGGATCTGGAATCCGATGTAGTCGACGGGGATCTCGACGAGGCGGCGCGCGGGTTTGTCGAGCAACGTGCAGATGCGCAGGGTCGCGGGGTTCTTGCCGCGCAGGTAGCGAATCAGGTAGTTCAGGGTCAGGCCCGTATCGATGATGTCTTCGACGATGAGCACGTCCTCGCCCGCGATGCTCGCGGACAGGTCCTTGAGGATCCGGACGAGGCCCGACGACTCGGTCGTCGCACCGCCGTACGAGCTGACCTCCATCAGGTCGATGCGCAGCGGCAGGTCGATGGCACGCATCAGATCGGCCATGAACGGTAGCGATCCCTTGAGCACCGAGACGAGCGTGAGCGTGCGGCCCTGATAGTCGGCACTGATCCGGGAGCCGAGCTCGGCGACGCGCGTCGAGATCTGCTCCTCAGTCAGAAGGATCTCGGCGATGTCCGCGTGGAGGTCGACGACGCGACCCGTCATCAAGCGGACGTCTCAGGTTCGACGGTCGGAGCCTTCGCTGGGACACGCTGCCGTCGCCGTCTGCCGGTCCCGATGCTCGCTGCGGCGAGCGGCGAGGCAGCGGCCGGTCGGGTCGCCGGATCCGGCTCGACAGCGTCCGACCCGCTCGATCCGGTCGCGTACGGTGCTGCGACCTGGCCGGACGAACCGGACAATCCGTCGACCAGCGCCAGCTTCCCGTACTTCAGCATGAGGGCTCGGAAATCGCGTGCGTAGAAGAGCTTGATGTTGATCGACGGGTAGAGCTCACGCAGGCGGCGCAGCTTCCGATTCTTCTTCCGCACGAGCTTCTGACGGAGCGTCGTCATCTCGAGGTAGAGGTCGAGGTCGGGCAGGTAGAAATCGGGCGAGAAGCTCTCCACGACGGCACCGTCGAGGTTCCACAGGATCGGGAAGGTGTGTGGCTCGTACTCCCAGCGGACCTGATAGAAGTCGAGGATGCGAGCCATCTCCGCTTCGCTGGCATGGGCGAACGGGGTAGCGGAGTCCATGTAGGCGCAGTCTACCCGAGCGAGCGTGGACCCGGCGGCGGCTCGAGGCCGATCGACGCCGGGGATGCGTTGCGACCGATACCCCCTAGGGGTATCATCGCGGCCATGCCGACGACCGCGCGACGAACGCCGCCGCCCGACCCGAGCCACTTCCGCCACAGCTATGCCAAGGACACGGCGCAGCTCATGCGCCGTCTGTCACGCATGGAGGGGCAGGTCCGCGGGATCGCCCGGATGATCGAGCGCGAGGAGTACTGCGTCGACATCCTCCAGCAGACCGCCGCACTGCGCGCCGCGGTCGACGCCCTGTCGATCCTCATCCTGGAGGACCACGTCCAGGGCTGCGTACGCACGGCAGCAGAGCGCGGCGAGGCGGATCAGTACGTCGACGAGGTCGTCGACGTGGTGCGCCGCACGCTCGGCCGACCGGTCCGGAGCGGCACGCGCACCACGTAGCTCCCGAGCGTGCCGGTACCTTCGGCCGGCTGAGCGCGCTGCTCGGGGGATGTCGCCTCCACGCACCACCGTCGACCATCGGAGCCACATGACCGAGCCCCGCACCACGGAGCCTTCCACAGCTCCCCGATCCCTTCCGTCCCTGGGTCCGACGATCGCCCGACCTCGACCGTTCGTCGACCGTCGGCGCGCGTCGCGTCGCGCGGAGGACCGCGTCGCCGACGCAGAGCGGCGCATGCTCGCGATGGCCCTCGACATCCTGGCCTCGGGCGATCCTGCCGAGGCGCGGCTGGCGGGCCTTCTCGATCTGCTGGCGCGGATCGCCGGGGCGCAACGCGCCGCCGTGGTCTCCGACGGTGATCAGCGGCGCGTCGCCGTCGCGGCATCAGGTCCGGACGACGCACCTGCCGCGCTCGATCTCGCGAGCTGGCTCGACACGGCGGCGCCGCGGAGCCGGGCACAGCGAGCCGCGTCCGCACCCGCGGACATCGTCGTCGCGGTCCGGAACGGGACATCAGTACAACGTGACCGTTCGTCGTCAGTGGCAGCACATCGCGCGTGGCTGCCCGTTCCCTCGGCAGGC
>DATNFQ010000125.1:0-15509 GCA_035606295.1 Patescibacteria group bacterium | reverse complement strand
ACGGAGCACAGCCCGGCGTCGTGATGCTCGCTCAGCCGAGCGTCGGCCAGTACTACCGCCAGGAATACCTGCGTGGCGAGGCCGAGGACGTCGCCCGAGTGCTGAAGACCGACGTATCCCTCAAGAACAGCGGGACGACCTACACGGATGCGGTCGTCACCGAGGAGTTCACCGCCCTCGAGCCGGGTACGGTCGAGCACAAGTCATACGTGCCGAACATCGGACTGATCGAGTCGCGGGACGTGAAGGGCGGGTCCACCGTGGAGACGCTGACGGACGTCAAGACCGGCGTCCACGCCGGTTCGATGCCATCGGGTGGCCTCTGCCGGTCGTAGACCCCGACCGTCGTAGAATCGCCCAGTCAGCGAGCCGGTCGGATGGTCGCGCGACACCGATCGGGGTGACCCGCATCGGTGGGCGTGAGGAAAGTCCGAGCTCCACAGCGCAGGGTGGCGGGTAACACCCGTCCGTCGCGAGACGAGGACCAGTGCCACAGTGACGATGCCGTCGCCGACCCTCGGGTCGGTGGCGGAGTGAAACGGGCAAACTCCACCCGGAGCAAGGCCAAATAGGAGGGCGCAACCCGTGCCGGGCGACCGGCCGGGGGAGAGGCGCGCTGCCCAGCCTTCGGGTCGGCCGCATGAGCCGTCGGGCGACCGGCGGCCTGAGATGGATGACCATCACCGGACGGCGCTTCGGCGTCGATCGGTACAGAACTCGGCTTACAGACCGCGCTCGCTGACACACCCGATATTCCGTGCATGAAATGGCCCCCGGTACTACCGCCCGGGGGCGCAAGCGGTGGCCCATCGTCCCCCGAACGTCGGGGATGGAACGGTCCTCGACGGTGAACTGACTGCTGGCCGCTTCGAAGCAGCTTAGCCAGAGGGAGACAACCCGCGGGTCGCCGATGTGCTCCCATGTCACCGGTGCGCCCCCGCAATAGGTCGCTCACGTATCCGAGGTCAAGAACGGGAGGGTGATTCTCCACGGACGTGCGGGGGATCGTTTGAAGGTTTCGCGTCGCTCGATTGTCATGTCATCGTGAGGCGATCGTCCGAGGTCATCGAGATGGCAGACAGCCGTCCGACAGTGGTCGAACAGCCGAACGAGCGCGCCCAAGCCTTCCTACGACTGGCGGACGACCATCTGGACGCGGCGTATCGCTTGGCGCGCGCGATCCTGCGCGACCCGACGGAGGCACAGGACGCGACGCACGACGCGTTCGAGCAGGCCTGGCTCAAGTGGTCGACGTTGCGGGATCAGACACGCTTCGAGCCGTGGTTCGACCGCATCCTGATCAACACCTGTCGCAACCGCCTGCTCGCTCGCCGCCGATCGGTCGTCGATATCTCGTCCGAGGTCCTGACGGCGGCCGATGACCCCTTCGCACAGGCACACGACCGCGATGTTCTGGCCGGTGCCATCGCGGCGCTGTCGCCAGACCACCGCGTCGTGATCGCGCTCCGCTACTACGGCGATCTACCGATCGAGGCGATCGCGAGTCGTCTTGCGATCCCTGCTGGCACGGTCCAATCACGTCTGCATTACGCGCTCAAGCGGCTTCACGCGGCGATCGACCTCGCCGAAAGCAAGGGAACAACGCGATGACCGACGAAGAGCTCGAACGGCGACTGCGAGCCTGGTACCGCGCCGACATCACGGACGACGAGACGGCTCCGTCCGCCTTGCGCTCGAGCCTCGCCACGATCACAGCGGCATCCCCGGGCAGGCTGGGCGACTCGATCGCTCGGTTGCGCAACGGAATCCGCGTGCTACGCGTGGGAGCGCCGACCGGATTCGCGCGCCGCCTGGCAACCGCTCTAGTGATCGTCGTGATCGTCGTGGGGGCTGCCTTCGGATTGGCCAGACTGAACCAGCATGACGTCGGCCATCCGAGCCCGACGCCCGCACCGAGCTCGTCACCAGGCGCTTTCATTGCCAGCCCCGCACCCAGCCCGCGACTGTGCATCACCGAACGGTTGCAGGTCCTGACGGGCGATGCCATGCGGGCGACAGCGGGCGGCGATCACGTTGGTCCCTCGTTTGCGGCCCTCGGTTCCGGTCGCGGTGTCTACATGGGTTCGGTCGGCACCTCGCCCTTCGGGTTGTGGGCGGTCGGCCCAGGCGATGCGCCGGCTCATCCGATCGCGACGATCACGTCGGACCCGACGGTCCCCAAGGATCTGTTCTACGACGTTCTGGGCTTCTCGAAAGACGGCTCGATCGCGCTCCTATGGGTTGGAAGCTCGGACCCTGCGAGTCCCAAGTTCGAATGCGCGGACCTCTACGCGGTCCGAACGGACGGTTCAGGGTCCAGCCGGCTGACGGCTCGCGGGATGGGACAACCGGTGATGGGTGGGGCCCTCTCGCCGGACGGCCGACTGGTCGCCTACTCCTGGCCTGGGTCCACTCCGCATGTCGCGACGCTCACCGTCCTCGATATGACGACCGGCCGACGCGTCGACCAGCCGTGCAACAACGACTACTCCGGGAGCTATCCCGTGAATATCGCCTGGTCGCCGCGTGGCGACCGGGTGGCGGTGGCCTGCGACCAGGCCGTCAGGATCTTCGATCCCACCGGAGCCACACCACCGGTCGACGTCCCGCCGGTCGGATTCATCCTGGCAATGGTGTGGACCCAAGACGGGCACATCATCAGCGCCAGCGAGCACACCATCACCTCATACGACGTCGCGTCAGGGGCCTCGACCGTCCTTTCGGATCTGGATGCAACGGGGATCGAGCTGGTCGCGCCGGCACCCGATAGCCTCTCGCCCGATGGCCGCTGGTTCACGTTCCTCGGTGGCGAGCGCGGGGATGTGCCAGGAGACAGTTTCAGAATCGTCCGCTACCTGGCGTCGACCTCGGGTGGTACACCGATCCGCATCCAGAACGAGGACGAGGCCGGGTCAGTTAGCTGGTCGGGCGATGGCCGGGCGCTCATCGCCGCTCATGACGGCGGCAACCAGCAAGGACTCACCGTTGGCCGGCTCGATCTCGGGACGCTCCGATGGTCATCGATCGGCACATGGCCCGGCCCGAGTGTCTGGCAGATCCCGTAGCGGACGATGGGAGGCCTTCACGGGTCAACACGACGCAGCTCCTTCACGCCCGCTCATCCTTCGGGTGAACCTACAGGCCTCGACGCGCAGCCACTCAGCGAAGGTCGCCGCGTGGCCCTGCGGTGATCGACGGCCACCATGCAAGATGGAACGACTCGATTGCCGTCCGACTCATGATGGGTAACGACGGCCAGTCGGCCGCCACAAGCCCGGTGTCCGATGGAGCGAGACCTCGTCCTCCGCGCTAGGAACGGTGACCACGAGGCCTTCACGGCCCTCGCCTCGGCAGCGTTCGCGCGGCTGTACCGGACCGCACGGCTGATCCTCCGAAGCGACGATCAGGCGGCTGACGCGGTCCAGGACTCGCTCCTGGCCGCCTGGCTGCACATCCGCGCCGTGCGCGACCCGGACCGGTTCGACGCCTGGCTCAATCGGCTCCTGGTCAACGCCTGCTATCGGGAGGCAAGGCGGGTCAGGCAACGCGGCGTCGTGGAGATCCAGATGACGCTACCCGACGCACGGGCACCAGGTGACACGCAGGAGCTGACCGCCGTGCGGGACCAGCTGGAGCGAGGCTTTCGTCGGCTGTCCGCCGAGCAGCGTGCCGTGCTCGTGGTCCACCACTACCTCGGGCTGCCGGATGCCGAGGCGGCCGCTGTCCTCGACGTCGCGGTCGGCACGTTCAAGTCCCGGCTCCATCGCGCCTCGAACGCTCTCCGGGCTGCACTCGACGCTGACGACCGCCGACCAGCCATCGCCGAGGAGTCCATCGCATGACCGCTCGCGACGACTTCGATCGAACGCTCGCCGACTGGCTCGATGCTGAGGCGGTCTCGCCGATCCCGCTTGGTGGACTCGACCAGGCGCTCGACGCCACGCGCCGCCGTTCGCCCCGTGCCGCGTGGTTGGCTCGGGTCGGCGGTCACTGGATGGGCGGTCCGGGGTCGAGCACGGGCCTGCGCTGGTTCCCGCGGGTCGGTGCGAGCGGGTCGAGGGCACTCATCCTGCTGGCCCTAGTCGCGGCGATCCTGGGCGGCGCACTCGCCGGAACGGTTTTGGTCGGCGGCATCCTCGGTCCACGACCAACCCCGTCGTTGGTCCCACCTCGAGCCGTGATCCCGCCACCGTCGTTGGTCCCATCACCGTCGGCGATCTCAACCCACCGCGTCGCTCGAAACGGCGCGATCGCGGTGACGAGGGAAGGCGCGATCGCCCTGATCGACCCGGTCACTGGCACGACGGTGAAGACGATCCCGGTCAGCTCGGCAGAGGTGGGGGACCTCACATGGGCTCCCGATGGGCGGAGACTGGCGTTCACGGCGCCGGGCGGGGTCTGGGTGATGGACGTGTCAGACGGGACGTCGGAGCAGATCCTGAGCTGCGGCGAGGGAGCCGATGGGTGCACGATCGCATGGTCGCCCGAGGGCTCGCGCATCGCGGTCGCCCACGGTGACACGCTCGAGCTTGTCGATCCCGACGGCAGCAACCGGGCGACGCTCTGGAGGCAGATCCACCCTATCGGCAGAGGTGGGCTGTCGGAGCCGACCTGGTCACCCGACGGAAGCCGGATCGCCTTCAATGGGTGGATCGGCCAAGGGAGGGGTCTCTATACCATCGATCGGGACGGGTCCGATCGGACCCCCGTCCTCGGCCCGCTTCCCGGAATCGGAACGTCCGACCCCGCCTGGTCACCCGAAGGATCGACGATCGCGTACTTCGGGTCGACCGATATCCGGGTCTGCAGGGAGAATCGAGCTACCTCGACGACTACCTGTGATGACCAATGGCAGCTCCATGTCATGTCCATCCGTCTGGACGGCTCGGAGCCACGCGAGCTGCACGAGGCGGGGATCTGCTATTGCCTCGGGGGCGCGCCGAGCCTCACCTGGTCGCCGGACGGGACCAGCCTCGCGTTCGTCGGATTCCGAAGTGACACCTTTCCAGGCGGCCTCACCGTGATGAACGCTGATGGAACCGGGGTGCGGCAGGTGGCGGACGACGGCGGCGGTCCGGCCTGGCAGCCGGTTCCATGACCTAGCTCCAGTTCTCTTTGCGCTTCCCTCGGTACGAGCCACGCTCCTGTGCCTGTCTCCGGTCGTGGGTCGTGTCGGTCAAGGCTGGCGTCTGAACGGCGCACTGCAGTAGAACGCGATCCTGTATCGGTGATGCGTCTCCTTGTCCGCGCATCGCTGTGCCCGATCCATGGCTTTCCAAGCGCGACTTTCGGCTGCTACTCGTCTGCAGCCCCGCTGCAACCAGCCATCGCCATGGTCCTCCCAGAAGCACTCGCTGATGAGTGCACAAGGAGGTCACGGAGATGAACATGATCAGCCAGGGTCAGGTCGCACCGAACCAGCGCAAGCTCTTCGAGGGCTTCCTGGCCGGGATCGCCGTCGCGGCGATCGCCATCGCACTGGTGTGGGGAGCGTTCGCGGTCCTCAACGCCCCGAAGAGTGTCGCCCCGAGCGGCACGACGATCCAGACCCTGCAGGAGCCGGGTCTGCTCGATCAGCGTGCCGGCGAGCGTGGCGGGACCGTCGCCGCGACCAAGAACGCGGTCATGACCGACAGCCTGGTCGAGCAGCGACGCGGCGAGCGTGGCGACACCGTCGCCGCTCCGAAGACGTTCGCGAACGACAACGGTCGGTCCGAACATCTGCGCCGCGGGAACTCGCTCGAGATCCCCAAGCTGCAGACGACCGGCACGAACGGCTTCAACGGCTTCGGCAACACCGGCTATCGCAATGCGATGCCGACGCTCGATCAGAGCGTGATCGAGCACCTCCGTGGCGAGCACGGCGCCCTGCGCTAGTCGCCCGACCCACGCACAACTGAATATCTGCCCCGCACAACTGCATACCGGAACGGCCGGCCCTGGGGGGGCCGGCCGTTCGATTCGTGTGTCGATGCCGACGGACGGGCAGACCGGCCGGAGTAATGTGCTGCGCGTCGGATCAGCCAAGCCGAACGCCGCGCGGGTGCCGCATTGCAGCTCGAATTCCGCCTTCTCGGCGAGTTCTCCGTCCTCGCCGATGGTCGCCGCCTCGATCTCGGGGGGCCGCGTCAACGGAGCGTGCTCGCGCTGTTGCTGCTGCAGCGCGATCGAGCCGTCTCGACCGCGTCGCTGGCCGACAAGCTGTGGCCTGACGACCAGCCGCTGACCGCCATCAAGACGGTCCAGATCTATGTCTCCCGGCTGCGCGACGTGCTGGGCGACGAGGCCGGACGGCTCAGCTCCACTGCGTCGGGCTATCGCCTGGCCGTCGCCGATGACGAGTTCGACGTCGCACGCTTCGAAAGTGGTCTCCGCCAGGCGCGCGAGGCGAGCGCCTCCGGTGATCAGGACCGCGCGCGCGCCACGCTCGAGGCCGCGCTCGCCGAGTGGTCAGGACCAGCGCTCGGTGACATGGCCGACGAACGTTTCGCACTCAGCGAGGCTGATCGGCTCGAAGAGCTCCGATTGCAGGCCATCGAGGAGCTGTACCAGGCGCGCATCGACATCGGCAGTGGCCGCGAGGCGATCGCCGAACTGCGTGGCCTCGTGGCAGACGCGCCCGGGCGGGAGTCGCTGTGGCGGCTGCTCATGCTCGCGCTGTACAGCGATGGTCGCCAGGCGGACGCCCTCGAGGCCTATCAGGATGCCCGTCGATACCTCGACGATGAGCTCGGTCTCGACCCGAGCCCGGAGCTACAGGAACTCGAACGGGCGATCCTCAATCAGGAAGCCCTCTTCCCAGCTCGGCGCGAGCTCGAACCTGCTCCGGCAGCCGCCAAGGAGGCGCCTGCCGACGAGCAACCGACCCCTTCGTCGGTGGGTGGCGGCGAGCCGAGGACGCAACGCCGGCGCAGGATGGTCACCGTTCTCCACGCCGGCTCGGTCTCGACCGGCGACGGCATCGACCCGGAGATCCTCGAGGCGCTCGGGCGACGTACCGAGGAGGTCGTCCGTCGAGCGATCGAGCGACACGGCGGCATCATCGACCACGCCGATCACCAGGGTGTCACCGCGGTGTTCGGGCTCACGGTCGCCCGCGAGGATGACGCGCTGCGGGCCGTCCGCGCAGCAGCTGAGCTGCGCGGCGAAGCGGGCACGGATCTTCCCCTGACGCAGGTCGTCCTCCGTGTCGGCGTGGCCACGGGCGAGGTCCTCGCCGGCGGTGGTGACGGGCACAGCTCGTTGATGACCGGCACCCCGCTCCATCTCGCCGGCGTGCTTGCCGAGCGTGCCGAGGGTGACGAGGTCCTGCTGGCGCCCGAGACCGAGCGGCTCGTCCGCGGCTCGACCACGACCGAGCCGGCATCGCTTGACGGTGACGAGGACGGCCCGACGCCAGGCGTCGTGCGTCTTCTGGCCGTGAGCGAGGGCGAGCCCATCGAGCGTCGGATGACGACGCCGTTCGTGGGCCGCGCCGTCGACCTGGACGCGCTGGTGGCCGCCTTCGAACGCGTAGCGGCCGACCGGACGCCCGGGCTCGTGACCGTCACCGGCGCGCCTGGCGTCGGCAAGAGCCGGCTCGTCGCTGAGTGTCTGGCCCGCGTCGCCGAGCGCGCCACGGTCCTGCGCTCGCGCTGTCTGCCCTACGGGGAGGGGATCACCTACTGGCCCCTCCGCGAGCTCGTCCAGGCGGCGACCGGGATCGAGCATGGCGAACCG
This sequence comes from Patescibacteria group bacterium, assembly GCA_035606295.1. Classification (GTDB taxonomy): domain Bacteria; phylum Chloroflexota; class Limnocylindria; order Limnocylindrales; family CSP1-4; genus SPCO01. Next base: position 7,790 of record DATNFQ010000125.1, on the reverse strand, counting down.
CGCGACGATGCCCTCGGCAAGCTCGACGCGATCCTCGGCAGCGTCGATCGGGCCGACCTCGTGCGCGGCAGCGTCGCGTCGATCATGGGTCTGACCGATGATCCAGTGCCCGGCGAAGAGATCGCCTGGGGTGTCCGCCGGTTCCTGGAACTGCTCGCGGCCGAGCGCCCGCTCGTGCTCGTCGTGGATGACCTTCAGTGGGCCGAGCTGGTGCTCATGGACCTCCTCGATCACCTGCTCGACCTCGGTCGCGGTGCGATCCTCCTCATCGCCATCGCGCGCCCGGAGCTCGAGGACGTCAGACCCGAGTGGCTGGCGCGCTCGAGCCTCGCGCTCGTGCGGCTGGACGCACTCGTCGAGACCGATGCCGCGACGCTGCTCGATCATCTCGCGCCCGAGCTTCCTCCTGGGGACTTGCGTTCGCGGATCCTGGCTTCGGCCGAAGGCAACCCGCTGTTCGTCGAGCAATTCGTCGCCTATGCCACGGATGAAGCGCTGGCAGGACGGCTCACGCTCGATGAGAGGACCGCGGTCGACCTGGCGATCCCGCCGACCATCGGGGCGCTTCTGGCAGCACGGCTCGACCGTCTGCCCGAGTCCGAACGTCACGTGCTCGAGCGAGCCTCTGTCGTCGGCAGGACGTTCTGGACCGGAGCCCTGACCGAGCTCCTGCCGGATAGTGAGCGCCGCGACGTGGCAGGCCGTCTGGCCCGGCTCGCGCGGCGGGACCTCATCCGACCGCAGTCGTCCGACTTCGCCGATGAGGACGCATACCGGTTCCGGCACCTCCTGATCCGAGATGCGGCCTATGCGGGCCTGCCCAAGCGTGACCGCAGCGAGCTCCACGAGCGGTTCGCCGATTGGCTCGAGCGATCAAGCAAAGAGCGGGAGCGCGAGATCGAGGTCGAGGAGATCCTCGGCTACCACCTCGAGCAGGCCTACCGCTACCGCGATGAGCTCGGACCACTCGACGATGACGCCGTCGCCCTCGGCGGCCGTGCGTCGGCTCGGCTTGCATCCGCCGGTCGACGGGCTCTCGCCCGGAGTGACTTCACGGCTGCCGCCAACCTCCTCGACCGCGCGGCGCGAGTCCTCGGTGGACGCGATCCCGAGCGAGCCCGGCTCTTGGTCGCCGCAGGCGAGGCGTATCTGGAGATCGGCGAGTTCACCACCGCCGATGACGTGCTCGTGCAGGCTGCGGCCGTAGCTCAAGACGTCGGGGCTCGGGCAGTCCTGATCACTGCCAGCCTCGTCCGTCTCCAGCTCAAGTTCCGCAGCGAGGCCTCGACATCGATCGACGACGTCATGCGCGAGGCGCAGGCGAGCATCGAGGATCTGCAAGCCTTCGACGATTCCAACGCGCTAGCACGGGCGTGGCGACTGGTAAGCCTGGTCCACGGCGTGTCCGGACGCTACGAGGCCTGCGGCGCCGCGAATGAGAAGGCGATCGAGTACGCCCGTCGCGCCGGCGACCGCGTGATGGAGAAGCGACTCTACGCGACCGCGTCGCTCGTGCTCGTGCTGGGCCCGACGCCCGCACCGACGGGCATCACCGGCTGCGAGTCGCTGATCGAGGTCGGCGAAGGCGAACGCCGCGCGCAAGCGGTCACGTTCGGCGGTCTCGCTCACCTGCGGGCGATGGTCGGGGATTTCGAGCGGGCGCGCGACGACTACCGACGTGCTCGCGCGATCCTCGAGGAGCTTGGCCTCCGGTTCGACGCCGCCCTCATCTCGATCGATTCGGGCCCGGTCGAGCTGCTCGCGGGCGACCCCGTCGCGGCCGAGGCCGAGCTGCGCAAGGACTACGACGCGCTCGATGCGATGGGCGAACGGAATTACATCTCGTCGATCGCGGGGCTCCTCGCGGAAGCCGTCTATCGGCAGGGCCGGTTCGAGGATGCTCGAGGACATGCGGCGTTCTGCGAGGAGGTCGCCGCGCCATCCGACGTGTCCTCGCAGCACCTGTGGCGTGGCATCAAGGGCAAGCTGCTGGCCCGCGACGGCGATCATGATCAGGGCATCACGCTCGCCACGTCGGCCGTGGACCAGACCCGGACGTCGGACGACCTGGAGGCGCAGGGCAACGCGTTGCTGTTCCTGGCCGAGGCGCAGGCGGCCGCTGGTCGAGAGGACGACGCCGCGCGGTCCGCGGCCGAGGCGCGTGCGCTCTTCGAGGCCAAGGGGAACATCGTATCGGCGGCGCGGGCGGCCGCATTCGCTCTGCCGGGTGGAGTGGCGAGCACCCACGCTCGGCGCACGCGGCGCAAGACGCCCGCGGTGTAGGGTCAGCCGGCCTCAGATCGTGTCCGCCGAAGGCGCACGATCCGTGGCGCCTAAAGGAGCCGGCGATGCTGCGTTTCGCGAACCAGCCGAAGACGACCCGGACCCGCCGTCTGACCAGGGATGGCCGCGACAGCGAGGGCGACGCGATCAGGGTCGAGATCTACGACCCTGTTACGGGCAAGACCATCGATACCGACGTGGAGGTCACCCTCACGCTGCGATTGGGTTCCGGGCGCGGCGATCTCAGCGGAGGGACAGCGACCGCGGTCGGCGGGGTCGCCACTTTCGTGGACCTCTCGATCGACACGCCAGGACTCTTTACGCTCGAGGCCAGCAGCGCGGGCGACAAGGACACCACGGTCTCGCAGGGGTTCATGGTCGCCGACACCGTCGAAACCTGTACCGGACCCGACTGCAGCTTCACCGAGACCAAGGGCGACCACACCTATACCACGACCCCGCAGCAGAGCCGGCTGGGCGCCGAATGGGCGTCGGCCGCCAACCTGCCGGGCGTCAAGGTGTCGTGCGATTTCGACCCATTCTTCTATTCCGACGATCGCCAGCCGAACGCGATCTGGTACAGCTACGACGACGAGGACACGCAGTCTGCCAAGGAGATCCAGATCGTCATCCACAAGTCGCTCGTCGATCAGACACCGGACAACGCCCCGTCCGACTATCGCGTCGCCTATTCGTCACCAGTCCGGTTCACCGACCGCACGGGTTCGCCGGCTCGGGAAGACCCCTGGCCCGACGGGCCGAGCGCCTACTTCGGGACGACCTGGTTCACGGGTCTCCTGCCCGACTGCGACCCTCAGGATCCGGTGGCGCCGTGCGTCCTCAAATGGGCCGACGATGGCGGTAACCGGGTAGCGACGGTGCTGACACCACCCGGCGATCCCTTCATCAGGTAGCCAGGTCCACGTCAGCGGAGGTCAACCTCCGCGGTCGTCAGTCCTCGTCGGGGCGGAAGATGTGCGGCGCCGTGCAGGCGTTGCAGATCGGCATGGCTGACTCGAGGTCGCCCAGCGGGATCGGGATCTTCCGATCGGGGAACAGGCACTCGACGTCATAGACGCGATCCGAGCCAGCCTCCACGTCGATCAGCCGCCGGAACGTGCAGCGCTTGATCCTGTGGGGCGCCAGATGGTAGGCGTCCGGCTGGGGCGGTATGACGGGCAGTGGAAGCGCCATCGGGACGTATGGGTCCTCGCGGAAGCCGGCAGAACATGGTCAGATGGACCTTGGCGCCGGAGCCTAGCACCGGATTCTCGGCGTCGACAAGGCGCGAAAGGTACTAGACTCCGCGCCGTCCGAGCCCACCCCAGCCGGAGGACGCGTGTCCGACGAGACACACCTGCCCCCGAAACCGCGCCCGCGACGCCGGCGTACGGACATCGATCCGAACGCGCCGAGCCCGCCCGTGGCCAACGAGCGACGTCGGCGTGGGACGCCCGCAGCCGATACCGGACCCGATGGCAAGGCCCTCGCGGCGGCCGCCGCTTTGGATGCCGTGGTCGATGCGCCGGGCGAGTCCATCACGCCGGTGGAGGAGGGGACCAAGGTCTTCCACGTCCCGGGGATGGCTGCGGCCGCGACCGTTGCGACCGTTGCGGGCGCCGCGGGCGCTTCGGGCGGCGGCATCGGGGCGGCGGGTGGCGCGCTCGGTCACACGGATGAGGAGCCCCAGCGTTCGACGCCTGCTCCCGATGCCGCGGTGGCAGCGGCGGCGACTGCAGCTGCGGCCGGAGCCGTCGGCGTCGTCGACCGAGACGCCGAGCCGGTCGTCGAGGAGCTCCCGGATCGAGCGGACGCCGTGGCGACCGGCGCCGTCTCCGCAACGACACCGTCCTGGCTTGCGGTCCTCGATGACCGTTCGCCGAACCCCGAGGTCTGTCCATTCCTCCGGGCGATCGGCGAGGGCGGTCTGGCGGCGCCATTCGAACAGCCCGATGCGGCTAACCGTTGCGCCGCACTCGCCGAAGCCGTGCCGCAGTCACTCCGGCAGCAGGAGCTCGTCTGCCTGACGACCGGGCACGTCAACTGCCCGCGGTATCTCCGTGGCGCGGCAGTCATGACGGAAACGCCAAAGCCCGTCGTGCGCGAGCGCCAGCAGATGTCCGTGCCCATGCTCGCCTCGCTGGTCGTGCTGGTCATCGCGATCACCGCGTCGGTCGGGTTCGTGCTGGCCCGTGGTGGAGCGCTGAGCATCGGGCCAGGGGCATCGCCGGCGGCATCGCAGCCGGTCGCCATCGTGTCGTCGTCGCCTGCGTCGATCGGGCCGTCGATCTCACCGTCCCTTGTCGCTGAGGCCACGCCGACGCCCGAACCCACGCCAAGCCCGACGCCCGATCCCACGCCGAGCCCGAGCCCGACGCCCAGTCCGAGTCCGACGCCGCGACCGACCCCGTCCTCCGATCGGTACCAGCTCCTCACCGCCTGCCCGAACACCGCGCGCTGCTGGATCTACACCGTCCGGCGGGGCGACAACATCTTCAGCATCGCCCACTACTTCGGGGTCTCGACCGACGCCGTCTACAGCCGCAACCCGTGGCTGCGGAACAGTGGGCTGCGCGCCGGCCAGCAGTTGAGGCTGCCGCCCCCGACCCGCTAGGGACCGTCAGCGGCGGCCCACGTAGCGCCTGTCCGACCTCGCGTCTGACGGGGCGCCTCCAGACCGCGCCTGACGGCGCGCACGCACCCCGCCCGACGCGTGCCTCCAGATCGCGCCTGCATTTCCGCATTGACGCGCCATGATTCGCGCCCTACGATGCACCGAAGTGGTCCAAAGTGGTGGGAAGTGGGGAATCGCGGACCCAGGATGCGAGCCCCCGGACCCAGCGGACCAGGCCAAGGCACCAAGGAGCCCCCACGGGTGTTCACCGGCGAGTACCGGCACACGGTGGACGACAAGGGACGGATCGCCGTCCCTGCGAAGTTCCGCGCCCAGTTGGGCGCGGGCGCCGTCGTGTCCCGCTGGCTCGATGCCTGCCTGGCCATCCACACGACCGATGGATGGGACGGCCTCGCCGCGAAGGTCGCGGCACTGCCCATCACCGATCCGAATGCGCGGCGCTTCCAGCGCCTGATCTTCGCCGGGGCGGCGGAGGTCGATCTCGACAAACAGGGCCGGGTCCTGCTGCCGGCCTACCTGCGTGAGCACATCGACCTCGGCAACGAAGCCGTCGTCGTCGGCTCGCGCGATCACGCGGAGATCTGGGTCCCGGGCACGTGGGCGACCTACGCGAAGGGACTCGAGGACTCCGACGAGCTGGCCCAGGCCTTCCAGGGTTTGGGGATCTAGCTCGCACCACATGCGCTTCCAGGGTCCGCTCGGGATCCGATCGACGAGGAGTGGGAGGTCAGATGGAGGTAGGGCACATCCCGGTGCTGGCAGAGGAGGTCATGTCGATGCTCGGCCCTGCCCCGGGAAGCCTCCAGATCGACGCCACCCTCGGAGGCGGTGGGCACACCGAGCGGATCCTGGAGGCGACCGACCCTGATGGCCGCCTCCTCGGTATCGATGCCGATGGGGCGGCCGTCGCCAGAGTGGACGGTCGCCTCCGCCCCCGTTTCGGGGATCGCCTCGTGCTTCGCCAGGCGAACTTTCGCGAGCTCGGGGTCGTCGCTGGCGATGCCGGGTTCGGTGCAGTCGACGGCACGCTGTTCGACCTCGGACTCTCGAGCTACCAGCTGGCCGACAGCGAGCGCGGCTTCGGGTTCCGTGCCGGCGGTCCGCTCGACATGCGTTTTGACACACGGCGCGGCGTCCCGGCCGCCGTGCTCCTCGCGACGCTCGATGCCGATGAGCTCACCGCGCTCTTCCGGCGATACGGCGAGGATCCGAACGCACGCCGGATCGCACGAGCGATCGTGGATGAGCGACGGACCGAGCCGGTCAGCACTGCCGAAGACCTGGCCGCCCTCGTCGAACGGGTCGTCCCGGTGAACCCGCGCCGTCCCGGACGCCGGACCCATCCCGCGACCCGTGTCTTCCAGGCGCTCCGGATCGCAGTGAACGAGGAGCTCGAGGCCCTGCAGGAAGGACTCGCTGCCGCCGTTGACCTCCTCCGTCCGGGTGGCCGCCTCGTCGTCCTGAGTTACCACTCGCTCGAGGACCGGATCGTCAAGCGCTTCTTCGCGGCGGAACGGCGCGGCTGCGTCTGTCCGCCGGAGCTGCCGGTCTGCGTGTGCGGCCGGAACCCCCGCCTCCGCCTCCTGACGTCCAAGCCGGTCATGCCGACGGCGTCCGAGGTCGAGGCCAATCCACGCGCCCGCAGCGCTCGCCTGCGGGCCGCCGAACGCCTCGCCGCATAGCGCGGCACCACGGATGGAAGGAGGGCCCCCATGAGCAAGGGACATCACAACAGGCGTCGTAAGGCCTACGGCCGTCGCCAGCATGAAGTCCACGAGCGGAACGACCGTTCGAAGCACGCAGAGGCGTCCGCCTTCGACCAGGAGGAGTGGGGCTCCGGCGCTCCGTCCGATCCGCTCTCGTTCCTCGATCCGCGCGCGCCGCGCTTCCGATTCGCGATCGGCGACTGATCGATGGCCGTCTATCAAGGCGCACGTCCGCGCACCGTCGGTCTGCCAGGCCGGCCGCGGCTCTTCGACGGGGTCGCGCAAGCGCCGACGCTGCCGCGCCGGCGCGCACGCGCCGCGGTCCGCGCTCGGCGGAACGTCGCTGCCCGACCCAGGCTCCTGCTCGCGGTGATCGTCGTCGCGTTCATGCTGGCGTTCTTCTCGCTCGCTCAACAGGTCCGGGTGTCCGCGACGACGTATGACATCGGCCGGCTCCAGGTCGAACGCGAGCGCCTCGACGCGCAGCTCCAGGAGCTCGATTCCGATCTGAGCCGCCTCGGCCGTGAACCGGCCATCCGCAAGCTCGCTCTCGATGCCGGTCTCGGCGAACTCGGCGAGCCCGTCGTCTTGCCGGCTCGCTGATCGACCGAGGCTGACGACCGATGCTGGGTCGCACGGACTCGCGCCGCCGCCTACTCGTCCTGCTGATGATCTTCGCGGTCGGCTCGATGGCGCTCCTCGCCCGGACCGCGTACTGGCAGGTCCTTCGAGGCGACTTCCTGATGGCGCGCGCCGCGGCCCAGACCACCGTCCGCATCGAGGTCGCCGGGCGGCGCGGCGACATCTACGACCGGACCGGCACCGTCCTCCTCGCGACCACCATCGACCGCGACCGGCTCGTCGCGGCAGCCGATCAGCTGGAACGCGATCCCGAGGCGCGGCGACGGACCGGTGACGAGCTCGTCCGCATCCTCAAGCTCGACCCGGAGGACGCCCAAGCGCTCCGCGAGCGACTCGACTCCGGTCGGCCGTACATCGTCATCGCGCGCGGCATCGAACCGTCGGTGTCGGAGCTGATCCGTCAGGCGCTCCGCGAGAAGCGCATCGAGGACGTGTCCCTTGAGGCCGAGCCGGAGCGTGTCTATCCGCAGACCGGTGGCGGCCCCGACTCCACGTTGGCCGCCCAGCTTCTCGGGTTCGTCAAT
>DATNFQ010000124.1:0-5760 GCA_035606295.1 Patescibacteria group bacterium | reverse complement strand
CCTGGCCCTTGAGCGAGTAGCGCGCCGGTTTCCGGGCGCTGTCGGGGGCGGTCTCCGGCTGATCGACCTGGACCCTGTCGGTGGGTCCCGCATCGGGTTCCGCACCAGGCTCGTAGATGGCGGTCTGCGCATCCACGACCGCGACCGACTGCTGGGCAGGGTCGAGCCCCTCGATCGTTATCGGCGATCGGGCTTCGCGCGCGGGGACCGAGAACGGCTGGAACGCTCCTGCGGGTACAGGCTCCACGGCGCTGGGGACGCGGGAACCTGCCAGACCCGGCAGCGATACCAGGGCGAGGGCGGTGCTGATCACCGTCCCTACGACCAACAACCTTGGTCGCACGATAGGGCGGGAACGATACGCTGCCCACCGGACCTATGCCAACCCCCACGGCGCGGCGCGCATGACGCTGCCGGATCCGCCCGATCAGGCGCCGCGACCGTCAGCGGATGACGATCGGATCCTCGCCGGGGTTGCTCTCGACGATGCCGACGTCGGTCTTGGACCACGCGGCGATCTGGATGCGGCTTCCCTCGCCACCCTGGCCGCGCGGCGTCGCCCACGCCAGCCGGCCGTCGCCCATCGAGAAGCCCGGCAGCGCCCGGACATCGACCGGTGCCCCATCGAGGCGCTCCAGGCGGTCCTTCTCGGTATCGACGTGGAAGAGCGTCAGCCGCCCGACGACGTTGTCATCACCATCGGCGACCCATACGGCGACCCATTCACCGGTCTCGTCCCAGCGGACGTCGAAGTCGCGCGGCGCCGAGTCGGTCACGACGCGGTCGCGCTCCGAACCTTGCGATCGACCAGCCCCGTCGCCGGACCAGCTCCGGAGCTCGAGGCGCCCCTTGTCCGGCACCCAGCTGGCGCCATCGTCGGCGACCTTGAGGGTCCCGACCCAGACGATCGCGCGCTTCCCGGTCGGATCCACCGCCGGACGCCAGACGTCGCCGGCGTCGCGTTCATCGCCGTTGGCCGGGTCGACGCGCACCGTCACCGGATCGGACTTCGTCGCGCCCTTGTCGCTCGGCCGGCTGACGATCATCTCGTTGTCCGCCCAGGAACCGAAGTACGAGGCGCCATCGGTCGTCACCCGCACCGCGCGATCGGAGCCGACGCGCCACGCATAGACGTCGGCGCCGTTGGTCTGATCCGCGGGATGCGCGGTGAATGCGAACCAGGTGCCATCGGGCGAGAACGCTGCGGATTCACCGACCACCTCGATGCCGCTCGCGATCGCGATCACACCAGCGGTGGCGGAAGGCGTCGCGCTCGGCTCGATCGACGCGAGCGATGGGGTCGGGCTCGCTGTCGCCTCGGATCCGCTCGGGCTTGCCTCGGGCGGGTTCGATGGTTCGGTGCTTGCCGACGCCGCCGTCGTCGTCGGAGATGGCGGCACCGGGGTCGGGGCGGCGGAAGCCGACGCGACAGGTGTCTTTGTGGGCTGGGGACGCTCGGTCGCCTCGGGCAGGTCCACGACCACGACCTCGTCCGTGCCAGCATCCGTATTGGCGATCGCCACGGCCTTGTGCTTCGTCGGCGAGGCGAGGATCGTCTTGGGAGCTCCGGCGAAGACGGTCCCCAGCTGGGTCCCTTCGCGAACGGGGCAATCGGCCTTGTCGGTCGCCGGGCAGACCTCGTCGACGCTCAGGCTCATCACGGTGCCGGGCCGGTCGTTCGAGACATATCCGACCGCCTCCGGATCGACGGCGATCGGCGTCGCGTCGGCGATGGCAGGCAGAGAAACCGCGGGGCTCGCCCCGGCACCGCCACCGGCGACCGGGCTCTCGTCGCCCTTGACGCCGCCCGTCGGCCCGAATGGCAGGTTCGCCGTCATGAGGCCCACGCCCACCATGACCACGACGACCATCACGCCAGCGAACGCGCCGAGCGGAAGGCTGCGTCGGACGCTCCTCTCACGCTTTTGTCCGCCGCCGAGGCTCGCGGCTTCGATCGCCGCCGACGTGCGAGCCCACAAGTCGCGGGGCGGTTCGGGCGGCTGGTCACGGAGCGATCGCAGCGCCTGTCGATCGGCGTCGTATTCGGCGGCGACCGCCGTGCACGCCTGACAGCCGGCCAGGTGCTCGTCGAGCCAGGCCGACTCCTCGAGCTCGAGCGGGTCGTCGAGACGTTCTGCGATCCGTGAACGTGCTCGCTCGTGCAGGTCGCGCCAGTGGTCCCGTCGGCGGCGCAACCGGGCAGCTCGGCTCATCGGTCGACCTCAGCGGGCCGGCCGCGGTCGTGTCCGTTGTCGCGGGCAGCCTCGGCGGCCGCATCGGCTTCCCGTTCCGCAGCGAGCGCCTGCCGCAGGGATCCGCGTGCGCGCGTGAGGAGTGCCCGCGCGGCCACGTGGCTGACGCCAAGGGCAGCGGCAAGCTCGAGCCCCGTCATGTCGTGGAGCTCGGCTAGGAGCAGCGCGGCCCGCTGCCGTTCTGGGATCTTGGCGAGCGCCCGCTGGAGGTCGCCCGACAGCCGCGCATCCATGACGAGGTGCTCGGCGGACGGGGCCGACCCGCGCGACTCACCGGTCCACGGCAGGAACCGGACGATCTTTCGACGACGGATCTCATCGAGCGCGACACGGTGGGCGATCTGATACAGCCAGGCCCGAGCGTTCTCGGGTTTCTCGAGCGTGTCGTAGTTCTTGTATGCCTTGACGAACGCGTCTTGGGTCATGTCCGCCGCGAGCTCGGAATCCCGCATCATCCGGAACAGGTAGGCGTAGATCTCGCCGTTGTGCTTGGCGAAGAGCTCCTCGATGAACGCGCCCGCCTCGTCGCGGTCCCAGACGCCACTCATGGCGCGTGCCTGCCTGGTCTCGAGACGGCTCGCCGGTACGAATCCGGCGTGATATCGCGTGGTCGATGGATCGAGGGCCACGGTCGCTCCGTGCGGATGGGCTCAGGCGACGCACGTCGGGGGATACGCACGCCCGTTGCGCCAGAGACGAGGCATCTCCCCCGGTTGTGACGCCCGCCGCCGGGCCCTGCGCCCATCAACCCGACCCACCTCCCTCGGGATCGGCCGCGCTCAGCGCGCCTGCGCCAAGCAGCTCCTCGACCGCGTCCTCGGGTGAGACGGGGTTCACGGGAAGGCCGGTTCCGAGTTCCAGGCCCGCGATCTCGCGAAGACGCGGGTGGATCTCCCAGTGCCAGTGGTACGTGCCGTCGACCTGCTCCTTGAGCGGGGCGGTGTGGAGGACGAGGTTGTACGGAGGGCCGTCCAGGGATCTGGCGAGGTCGCCGAGGACCTGCCGGAGAGCCTCGGCCGTGGCGGTGATGTCGGAGGCCGCCGCCCGCGAGAAGTCGGCCTCATGGCGGCGGGGCACGATCCATATCTCGAAGGGCGACCTCGACGCATATGGGGCGAATGCCACGCTCGCGTCGTCCTCCCACACGAGCCTGTCGGGTCGGATGGTCTCCTCGCGCACGAGCCTGCAGTAGGGACACTCCCCTTCACGGATCACGAACCGGGCAGCGCCACCGAGCTCCTCCGCGATCCGATGCGGGATCTGCGGCAGGTCGTACAGATCGAGGCACAGGTGGTTGGTCCGGGCGCCCGCTTGCGCTCCCCAGTTCTGGACGACCGTGAGGTACTCGGTCTGATCCTCGCGACGGGCCTCGGCGAGGGCGTCGCGCGCACCGGTGATGAGCCCCTCGATGAGCTCCGTGCCGACGGCGTGGAGCGGACGATGCTCGCCGGTCGGAGCGATGACGGTCCGCCATGAGCCGGTCGCGCGCGCTTGCGCGATCGAGACCTGGGCGAGGCCGTGCTCCCGGTCGAGATCGCGGGCGTCCCCGTCGGTGCCGACGACGTGGAAAGCGAAGTCCTTGAGCATCCGGGTGCGAACGCCGTCCCCGGGCACGGCGCAGTTGCTACAGCCGAACAGGCGGTCGTCGACGGGCTCCGCCGCTCGTGCGAACCGATCGCGATGAAAGGCACGGTCGACGACCGTGGCGACCCACCAGTTCGTGATGGGGTCCTTGCGCAGCTCGAAGAGGCCGCTCGCCATCTCGCTAGTCGTCGGTGTGGAAGGAGCGGCGCTCCAGCGGGGCATCGATGGCCGACGCGAAGCCGTCTGCGAACAGCCATGCCGCTCGTTCGACCGACGCCGTCGTCGGCGGCTCGTCGGCGTGGCCCAGCTCACGGGCGATCGAGGTCGAGACGACACCCGGCATCCCGCACGCGTCGATCAACCCGAAGTCGTCGAGATCGACGCTGATGTTCAGCGCGATCCCGTGGTAGCTGACGCCGCGCTCGAGGCGCAATCCCAAGGCCCCGATCTTTCGAGGCATCGCGCCGTCAACGTCGCACCAGCAACCTGGGTGGCCATCGCGTCGCGCCGCTTCGACTCCGAGGTCGCGACAGGTTTCGATCAGGGCAGCCTCGAGCGCGCGGACGAACGGGCGCAGGAGCAGCCTGCGTTCATGCAGCCGCACGATGGGATACGCGACGAGCTGGCCCGGGCCGTGATAGGTCACCTCGCCTCCACGCTCGATGCGTTCGACGCGGATCCCACGATCGGTCAGCTCCGCTTCCGTCGCCCGGATGTGCGTGGGATCGGAGTTCTTGCCGAGCGTGAGCACCTGTGGGTGTTCGAGGAGGAGCAGCTGGTCCCCGACCAGCCCGGAGGCTCGCTCGTCGACGAGACGCTTCTGGAGCGCGTGGGCATCGCGGTAGTCGATGCGACCCAGCCATCGAGCCTGCAAGGCCGCGCCGCCGGAAGGCGACGGGCGCACGGGAGCGGCAGTATCGAAGAGGGTGGCCACGACAGCACGATAGCAGGGGACTCCCTCCCGCTCGTCCGCACGACGGGTGGCCCAGTGGTACCGGTCCGTGGCCGCCGACCGGGTCGCTGCACAGATGTGGCAGGTCGGGTAGCGTACGCCCGCTCACCGTCACGCCCTCGAAGATCGGATCGACATCGCATGTCTGCGTATCTCGTTCGCCCGCGCTCGTCCATCGCCGACCCTGAGCTCGCCCGCGCGGCGACCGTCGACCTCCCGACCGGACGCTCATTCCGGGACCTGCAGCCACCCCAGGCGCTGCTCGATGCGGTCGCGTCGCTGCGCAAGCCAGCCGAGCCGGAACTCCCGATCGTCCTCACGTTGGCACCCGTTCCGGCTCGTTCCCAGCGGTAGCGCCCTCGTCCCGGGTGTCCTGCCCGTCGCGCCTGACTCGCCGCCTCAGCGGCTCGAGCGCTAGCTCGCCTTGGCTGCCGCGAGCGCTTCGGCCGGGATGACCATCCCGTGGGCGCCCTCCATCGCGGTCTCGATGCGGCTCCCCAGATCTGCATCGTCGAACGTCGCCTCGAGGACGATCATCTGGATGTCGCCGTCCTCCCCGACGACGCGCCGGAGGGTGTAGCGGATCTCGGTCGATGTCGTGGTCATGAGACGCACGGCATACGACGCATCGCGTTCCTGGGCGAACGCGGCGGCGACCGCATAGGTGCGCTGTCTCCTCAAGTTCCGCATGGGGCTCAGGCTCGGCTATGAAACCTAGGTATCGCAATCCGCCGTTGGGCGGGGTCCTCCGCGCCGGAAGGTCATGTGCGTCCGGTCACCACCCGGTCCGCGCTCAACCGGCCTCGGTGGAGCTCCGACGCAGGACCGCCGGTAGGCGGATCCCCGGCGTCCGTGCCACCACGACACCACCGACGCAGAGCACGCCACCGAAGAGCGCGATGACCGGTGGGGTCTCGGCGAGCAGCACCCAGCTGATCAGGATCGCCGTCGGCGGGATGAGGTAGGTCATCG
>DATNFQ010000123.1:0-4356 GCA_035606295.1 Patescibacteria group bacterium | reverse complement strand
GGTTCGCGGCTTCGTGATCGTCATCATCTCGGCGTCGCTGTTCGGGATGTTGGGCCCACTCTCACGGTTCGCCTACGACGCCGGCATGGAGCCACCCGCGTTCGTCGCCTGGCGCGCGGCGTTCGGTTTCCTGGCGCTGGCGACGTACGTCGGTTGGCGTGTCCGCCACGGCACCACCCGGCTGATCCGATTCAGCACGCTGCCGACTCGAGCGCGGGCCGCGATGCTTGCTGCGGCCCTCGCGGGGACCGTCCTGAACCTGTGCATGTTCTTCGCGTTCGACCGGATCACGATCGCGCTCGCCTTGCTCGGCTTCTACACCTATCCAGCGCTCGTCGCGATCGCCAATGTCGTGCTCGGCCGCGAGCGTCTCGACCGGACGCGGCTCGCCGCCCTTGCCCTCGCGATCGCCGGGATGATCGCGGTGGTCGCCTCGCAGCTCGATCCTGCTGCCGGCATCAAGCTGGACGCGATCGGAATCGGGCTCGCGCTCGGTGCGGCCGTCTGCCAGACGGTCTTCGTGATCCTGGCTCGGGATGGCTATCCGGAGGTTCCGACGGAACAGGCGATGACCACCGTGCTGTTCGTGTCGCTGCTCGGTGCCGTCATCGTGGCGCTCGTCGCGAACGGCGCGGGTGCCCTGGCGCAGCCGATCGCCGATCCCAGCGTGCTGCCGCTGCTGATCTTCACGGGTGTCGCGGCCGCGGCGATCCCGTCGTTCGGGTTCCTGACGGGCATCCGCCTGATCGGCGGGACGCGTGCCGGGATCCTGATGTTGTTCGAACCGGTCGTCGGTGTCGCGCTCGCGGCGTGGCTCCTGTCGGAGGCACTCGCGCCGATCCAGATCGTCGGGGCCGTGGCCATCCTCGGCGCGGCGGTTCTGCTCCAGCGAGCCGCACACCCCGAGGACGAGCCCGAGCCCGAAGCCGAGCGTTCGGTGGTGGTACCGGGCGGTCCGTAGCGTCACACTCGCGCCATGGCCGACGCCCCGATCCGCGTCCTCCTCGTCGACGACCACGCGATGGTCCGCCGTGGGATGCGCGACTTCCTCTCTCTCCACGAGGACATCGAGGTCGTCGGCGAAGCCGCGGACGGCGCCGCCGGGGTCGAACAGGCGAAGGCGCTGCGCCCTGACATCGTCGTGATGGACCTGATGATGCCGAACCTCGACGGTATCGAAGCGACCGGCCGCATCAAGGCCGTACTGCCCGATGTCGAGGTCATCGCCCTGACGAGCTTCATCGAGGAATCACGCGTCGTGGCGGCGATCGAGGCAGGGGCGTCCGGCTTCCTGTTGAAGGACGCCGAAGCCGACGAACTTGCCGCGGCGATCCGGTCAGCGGCGGCGGGTGAGGTGCATCTCGACCCGGCGGTCGCGTCGATCGTCGCCCGGCGGATGCGCGACGGTGGTCGCGGCTCGGCCGTCGACCAGGCCGACGGGATCGGGACGCTCACCGCTCGCGAACGCGACGTGCTGGCCCGCGTCGCACGCGGCTACCCCAACCGCCAGATCGCGTCCGACCTGGGGATCACGGAGCGGACGGCGCGCACCCATGTCTCGAACATCCTCGCGAAGCTCGGGCTGACGAGCCGGACCCAGGCGGCCTTGCTGGCCGCACAACATGGCCTCGATCGCGAGGCCTGATCGAGCGCTATCGGGTTCTCGGCGCGCCGGTCGAGGACGCCCGTTCGCAGGTCCGGCGACGGGCCGGGTGACCGGTCGCGAAAGGGCCCGGTGCTAGACTGGCTCGACCCACCCGCTCCTTTCCGTTGAGGTTCCATGCGCGTCCGAAAAGCCGTCTTCCCCGCTGCCGGCTGGGGAACCCGGTTCCTGCCGGCGACCAAAGCCCAGCCCAAAGAGATGCTGCCGCTGGTCGACAAGCCGATCATCCAGTACGCGGTGGAAGAGGCTGTCGCGGCGGGCATCGAGCAGGTCATCATCGTCACGTCCAGCCAGAAACGCGCGATCGAGGACCATTTCGATCTGTCCTACGAGCTCGAGCACCTGCTCGAGGAGAAGGGCGATATCGAGATGCTCCGGCAGGTCCGCCACATCAGTGACCTGGCCCAGGTGGCCTATGTTCGCCAGAAGGAGCAGCTCGGGCTCGGGCATGCCGTGCTGATGGCGAAGGACCTCATCGGGCACGAGCCGTTCGCGGTGATCCTGCCGGACGATGTCGTCGTCGGCGATCGCCCGTGCATCGGCCAGCTGATCCACGCGTACGAGCAGACCCACGGCTCCGTGGTCGCCGTGATGGAGGTCCCCCAGGAGGAGACGAGCCGCTACGGCGTGATCGCCGCGGAGCCGAGCCAGGACCCGCTCGACCACGGCCGGCTCCATCGTGTAACGCAGCTCGTCGAGAAGCCGGAGCCCGCCAAGGCGCCATCGAACCTGGCGATCATCGGCCGATATGTGCTCACGCCGAAGATCTTCGACAAGCTCGAGCAGACCCA
The DNA here is from genome assembly GCA_035606295.1 of Patescibacteria group bacterium. GTDB lineage: Bacteria > Chloroflexota > Limnocylindria > Limnocylindrales > CSP1-4 > SPCO01. The sequence goes on along the minus strand of DATNFQ010000123.1, from coordinate 1,902 downwards.
GCGTGGGGCAGGCGGCGAGATCCAGCTCACCGATGCGATCCAGGCGATGATGGAGGAGCAGGCGGTCTACGCCTACGAGTTCGAGGGGACGCGGTACGACGCCGGCACGACGATGGGCTGGCTCAAGGCGTCCGTCGAACTGGCACTCCAGCGGCCCGAATTGAGCGGCGAGCTCCGCACATACTTGAGCAGCCTGCAGCTCTAGGACGCGGCCACGGGGCGCCACGACGGTGCCCGCCCGGTCGACCGAACGGGGGCATGGGGTACCATGCCGGCCGAGCGCGTCGCGGACGTCGGCGGCGCGCGTATCCATGTCACGGACACATTCGAGGGGCACGTTTGGCTGAGATCGGGACGATCCTTGGCGGCCGCTACCGGCTCGTGGAGTTGCTCGGACAGGGCGGCATGGCCACGATCTACCGGGCGGCCGACACCCAGCTCGGACGCGATGTCGCCGTCAAGCTGCTCCGCCCCGAGTACCTGCGCGACCCCGATTTCTCGAGTCGTTTCCGCCAGGAGGCCCAGAACGCCGCGTCGCTGAACCACCCGAATGTGGTCAGCGTGTACGACTACGGCGAGGACCCGAACGGGCCGTACATCGTCATGGAGCTCGTCGACGGCGAGGACCTCGCGACGATCCTTCGGCGCAACGGGCCGCTCCCGGCGTCGCAGGCGGCACGGATCTCAGCCGCGGTCGCCCGCGCGCTTGCCGCGGCGCACGCCCGCGGGATCGTCCATCGGGACGTGAAACCCGGGAACGTCCTCATCGGTCGCGACGGCCGCGTCAAGGTCGTCGACTTCGGCATCGCGCGCGCGGTCGCCGAGGCGCAGATGACGTTGCCGGGGACGACGCTCGGGTCGGTCCACTACTTCAGCCCTGAGCAGGCCCGCGGCGAGACCGCCACGAACGAGTCCGACATCTACGCGCTCGGTATCGTGATGTACGAGATGCTCACCGGCGTCCGGCCATGGGAGGGCGATAGCGCCGCCAGCGTCGCGCTTGCCCGCCTGAGTGGTCCGGTGCCCGACCCCGCGCTCGCCCGACCCTCGGTGCCGCCTGATCTCGCCGCGATCACCCGCAAGGCGCTCGCGCCACTCCCGATCGACCGTTTCGCGTCCGCTTCAGCGATGGCCGACGCGATCGAGGGGTCGAGGTCTGCGGCAGCGACCGCTGCAGGTGCCGCCGCGGCCGGCGGGGTCGCGGCCTCAGCTGGCGTCGCGCGCTCCAACCCGACCGTCGTCTCCTACCCGAGCGACGCCTACGCGGGCGCCGACGAGGTCCCCTCATCCTACCCACCGACGACCGGCCGGGGAGCGGTGGTCGACGAGGAGGAGAACAAGACGAGCCCGGTCGTGTGGATCGCCGGGATCGCCGCGATCCTTCTCCTGGCCGCGATCGGTTTCATCGTGTTCCAGATGCTGTCCGGGCCGTCGACGCCCGCCACCCAGCAGGTCGCGGTCCCCGATTTCGTGGGCAAGCTCCTTGCCCAGGCCACCCAGGAGGCAGAGTCGGTCGGGCTCAAGCTCGACGTCACGGACCAGACGTCCGATCAGCCGGTCGGGACGATCCTCGCCCAGATCCCCGGTCCCGACACCATGGTCGATAGCGGGTCGACGGTCCGGGTGACGGTCGCCTCGGGCGTCGAACAGGTGCCCATGCCCGATCTGCGCAACAAGACCGAGGCGCTCGCTGTCCAGGAGATCGTCACCGCGGGGCTCGCTCCCGGCGCGAAGACCGAGGCCTTCGATCCGACGGTCCCGGCTGGGCTCGTCGCATCGCAGAACCCCGCGCCGGGCGTCGTCGTCGCAAAAGGGTCGGCGGTCGACTACGTGATATCGAAGGGTCCGGAGCCCACGCCATCACCGACCCCCAGCCCGACTCCGTCGCCGACACCTGCTCCG
>DATNFQ010000122.1:0-5147 GCA_035606295.1 Patescibacteria group bacterium | reverse complement strand
GACCAGGTTCCCGATATCGACCAGCGTGCTGATCGACGGGAGCGATCCCTGCTTCGTCAGGCGCCGGAGGAGCGCCTCGGCTGCCGAGCGATACGCGGTCGGGTCGACCCCGAAGGCTCGGAACGCGCGCCGCCAGGCGTTGAGGCTGGGCAGCTCGGACAGGGGCGTCTGGCCTATCCGGTCGAGGACCGCGCGTTGCTCCGCCGCGAACGCCTCCGCGAGGGCCTGCGGCGTCTCGCCCACTGTGAGCCCACCCGCCAGCAGCACGCCGCCGACGACATCCGGGAACTGCTCGACGACCGTCGGGTCGTAGCGGAACCGGGTCATGCGGCTAGTGTGCCCTGCGGTAGGCTCGGCCCGTGGTCGTTCAAGCGAGGGGTGGGTTCCGTGCATCGGAACCGCAACCCGTCACGTACGTCGAGCTCTTCTTCGATCTCGTCTTCGTGTTCGCCGTGACGCAGCTGACCGCGCTCACTGCACACGACCTGACGCCCGCAGGCATCCTCCGCTCGATCCTCCTCGGCTGGCTGATCTGGTGGGCGTGGACGCAGTTCACCTGGACGCTCAACCCCGCGGACACGACACACCCGACGGTCCGCGTCGTCACGCTCGCCGCGACCGCCGTCGCCCTCGTGATGTCGGCGTCCGTCCCCCAGGCCTTCACGGTCGACGCGCTGTGGTTCGCGCTTCCCTACGTCATCGTGCGCGTGCTCGGCCTGGGTCTGCAGGTACGCGTGGAACTGGAGCGCGTCGGGGAGAACCACACCGGCGTGACGCGTTGGGCGAGCTTCTCGGCGATCGGGCTGCTCCTCGTGCTCGCCGGCGCGGTCGCAGACCCGGGGATCCGTCCCTGGATCTGGCTGCTCGCGATCGTCGCGGACCTCGTCGCTGCGGCGATGGCCGGTCGCGGCGCCGTGTGGGACATGGACCCGGCGCACCTGTCCGAGCGCCACGGCGCCTTCGTGATCATCGCGATCGGCGAGTCGCTGATCATCGCCGGTAGCGCGGTCGCGAATGTGGAACGGTCCGTGGCACTCGAGGCGGCCGCGGCCGGCGCGATCCTCGTCGCGTCATTGCTGTGGTGGACGTACTTCGGATGGTTGAAGGAAGCGCTCCAGGATGCGTATGCCCGGGTGCCGCCAGAGCGGAACGGCGACGTGGCACGCGACGCGTTCAGCCTCGCGCATTTCCCGTTGATCGCCGGGATCGTCGGGTTCGCGGTCGCGCTCGAAGGGATCGGGACCCACCCAGACGAACCGTTGTCCGTCGCGGTCCTGGCATCGCTGGGTATCGGTGTGGCGCTCTTCGTCGGCAGCTCCGCGCTTGCGTTGCGCCTCGCCGGCGGCCCGCTGCTGGTGCCGCGCCTCTGGATCCTCGCGTTCATGATCGGCGCATTCGCGGTGCTGGCGACACTGCAGCTACCGCCGGTCTGGCCGCTGCTCATCGTGGCGGCCGCCTTGTTCGCCATCGTCTTGACCGAAGGCGCCGGTCCCAGGACGGAACCGGCGGCGCATCCCGTCGAGGTGCGGTGACCCTCGCCCGCCGCTCTAGTGGCGTTTGCGATCGACGAATGCCTGGAACCGCTCCCTCGTCTCCGGCGACCGGAACGAGTCGACCTCGGCTTCCGTCTCGAGGCGGGTCGCCGCGTCGAAGTCGAGATCAAGACCGTCGTGGAATGTCCGCTTCGTCCAGCCGACGCCCACCCGCGGATACGACGCGACCCGATGAGCGAACGCTTCCGCCTCGGCCACGAGGTCCTCTTCGGCGACGACGCGGCTGACCAGCCCGATCCGCTCGGCTTCCTCCGCGTCGAAGTTCTCCGCGTCGAGTGCCAGGTAGAGCGCTCGCCCGAGGCCGATGATCCGTGGCAGCAGGTAGGTCATCCCGCTCGTCGGGCTGAGTCCGAGCGGCGTGTCGGGCAGGCCGAACTGCGTCCCGGTCGCTGCGAAGCGAACGTCGCACATCAGCGCGAGCTCGAACCCGCCGGCGAGTGCATATCCGTGGATCGCGGCGACGATGGGCTTCGGACAGGCCCGGAATACCGCCGAGAGACGCATGTAGCGGCTGATCGTATCGGCGAACTTCCGCTCGTCCATCTCGTGCATCGCGGAGATGTCGCCACCGGTCGAGAAGGCCCTGCCCCGTCCGGTCAGCACGGCCGCCCCGATCGTCTCTGACCTGCCGATCTCCTCGACCGCATCGAACAACGCATCCAGCATCTCGACGCTGATCGCGTTGAGCTTCTCGGGTCGGGCGAGGGTGATGATCGCCACGTCGCCACGCTCCTCGACCTCGACGACGGCCATCAGCGGTCCTCCCCTCGATACGTGCGGATGACGCGGCGTGTCTTGCCTTCCGCGGCGATGGTGCCGGGCCCGACGAGCCGCACGTCGGCTGTGAAGTTCACGTCGCGCTGAAGACGCTCCACGACGCCCCGTGTCAACGCTTCCCGACGTGACTCCGGCACGTCGGGATCGACTTCGACCGTGAGCGGCACCGGGTAGTCGATCGGTGGCGGTCGATCAAGGTCGACCTGGAACTCACCGGTGAGCTGCGGCGCGAGCGTCATGAGCGACGTCTGGATCGCCAGCGGGAAGACGTTCACGCCCTTGACGATGAACATGTCGTCCGAACGACCGAGCACCCGGAACCGCCAGCTGGTTCGGCCGCATCGGCAGGGCTCCGTGAAGACCTGCATGACGTCGTGTGATCGCATCCGGAGGAGCGGGCTCGCCTCGCGCCGGATCGAGGTGTAGACGACCTCACCACGCTGGCCCTCCGTGAACGGAAGCACGTCGCCGGTGTCCGGGTCGATCAGCTCGGCCACCGCGAACCCGAGGCCCCCGTAATGGACGCCATCGAGCGCCTCGCACTCGCCGGAATGGAGTCCCAATTCGCCGGTCCCGTACTGGTCGCGCGCGACCATCCCCCACAGCTCCTCGACCTTCTCGCGGTAGCCGGGGACCTGGAGGCCGGCCTCGCCCGAGAAGTACCCCTTGCGGAGCCCGATCGCGCGGGGGTCGAGCCCTAGGCCGCGCGCCACCTCGGCCAGGCGGACGGCATAGGACGGCGTCGCCCAGATCCCGAACGGATCCGCGAGCCCGGACATCATCGTGAGCAGCCGCTCCGAGTGGCCGACCCCGAACGGGATCGTCGCCGCACCAAGCGTCTCGAACGTCAGGTGGTCGCTGAGGCCACCCGAATAGAGGTTGTAGTTCATGCACTCGAACACGACCTCGCCGGGTCGACAGCCCATCGCCCACAGCGCGCGGGCGCCCATCTCCCCGTAGTCCTCGATGTCGCGGCGCGTCAGGCCGATCCGGATCGGTTGCCCGGTCGTGCCGCCCGTCGCCTGGATCCGGACGATCCGATCGAGCGGGGCGCACTGATTGACGCCCAGCAACGTCCCGTCGGCCTGCGAGGCAGCGACCTCGGTCTTCTCCATGAACGGGATCGCGGCGAGGTCGTCGACGCCGCGGACGTCGCCCGGCCTGACACCGGCTTCGTCGAGCTTTGAGCGGTAGTACGGGCTCGTCGCGTAGTCGTACGCGATCTGCTCGCCGAGGCGCTCGTCCTCCAGGCGCCGCCGGGCGTCGGGCGTCATCGTCTCGATCTCGTCGTCCCAGAACGGCCGCTCACTCACGTTGACAGCTTCGCGCATCCGATCGGGCGCGCGCATCCGTTCCGGCGCGCGGCGCGAGGAGGTCGTGGGAACGGACGACGGGTAGGCTTCGGAGATGGCCGAGCCGGTCGTCGTCCGCCTCGCGGACATCCGGGCCTCCGATACCGAAGTCGCCGGCGGCAAGGGCGCGAACCTCGGGGAGCTCATCGCCGCCGGGTTCCCGGTGCCCGACGGATTCGTCCTGGGCACCGCCGCGTATCGGGCCGCGGCTCGCGCGGCGAAGGTCGATCCCTCGAAGCCCGACGATGCGGCGAAGCGATTGCGGTCGACGCCGGTCCCGCGGCGGGTCGCCGATGCGGCACTCAAGGCGTACGACGCCCTCGGTGCGGGCCCGGTCGCGGTCCGCTCGTCAGCCACCGCTGAGGACCTGCCGGGCGCGAGCTTCGCGGGACAGCAGGACACGTACCTCGGCGTCGAAGGTCCGGACGCCCTGCTCGAGGCCGTGCGTCGCTGCTGGGCATCGCTCTGGAACGAACGAGCCGTTGCCTATCGCGCCGCCAACGATATCGACGACGGATCCGTCGCGCTCGCGGTCGTCATCCAACGGATGGTCGACGCTCGCGCAGCGGGCGTGCTGTTCACTGCCGACCCGATCACCGGTCGCCGTGACACCACCGTGATCGATGCCATCCCCGGACTCGGCGAAGCCCTCGTCTCGGGCGCGGTCGTGCCGGATCACTTCGTCGCCGATCCCGAGTCGGGCCGCATCACCGAGCGGAGCACCCGAGGTGCGCAACCGGTCCTCACTGATCGCCTCATCCGTGAGCTCGCGAACACCGGGAAACGGATCGAGGATGCGCTGGGCAGCCCGCAGGACATCGAGTTCGCCATCGACCGCGAGGACGGGGTGGCGATCGTCCAGTCGCGGCCGATCACGACGCTGTATCCGCTTCCGGTCGGCGGTGCACCCCACGACGGCATCCTCTTCTCGATCAGCGTCGCCCAGGGCTACTTCGATCCGATCACGCCGATGGGGATGGAGGCGTTCCTCGCGATCGGTCGGCGGGTGGGAATCACATTCACGGATCCGACCGACGCCGCGAGCGCACCGAACCCGGTCATCGCGGCGGGCGAACGTCCCTTCGTCGACGTGCAGTCGGTCCTTCGCGATCCGGTCGGACGCGAGCTCCTAACGCGACTCGCATCGGCGGGAGAGGCGCGAAGTTCGGTCGTCTTCAGGAAGCTCGCAAGTGATCCTCGATACCGGGGCGGCCGCCGCTCGCCGATCGGCACGGCCCGTCGCGTCCTCCCGCTCCTGCTTCGGTCGCAGATCCCGATCGGCATCCTGCGTTTGCTGCAGTCGCCAGCGAAGGCGCGGGCTCGGATGCTGCGTCGCGTCGATGCCATGACTCGCCTCGACGTGCGGCCGGACATGACGCCATCGCAGCGGCTCGACCTCGTCGAGCACGTCATGGTTGACGTCCTACCGTTCATGTTCCCTCGTCTCATCGGACTGGTCGCCGCT
>DATNFQ010000121.1:0-5990 GCA_035606295.1 Patescibacteria group bacterium | reverse complement strand
GCGTCGCCGGTCAGCGGAAGCGTGACGAGGCTCGGCCCCGATAGCGGCGGCCGCGCGTCCGGCGACGCCGACGTCCGGGTCGACAGCTGGGAATGGGGCACCGGACGTCCCGGCGATCAGGGCCGTCGACCGGGGCTTCCGTGGATCGGTGTCTTCCTGCTCGTGCTGGGCGGACTGCTGCTGATCCAGACGGTCTTCCCGCAGTCGCAGGCCATCGGCTCCGTGCTGTTCCTGGCCGTCGGGCTTGCCTTCCTGATCCGCTGGGCCGTGACGCGCGGGACCGGTTCGCTCTACGCCGGCGCGATCATCACGGCGCTGGCCGTCCCGGGCGCTCTCACGAACGCCGGGCTGAGTCGCGACGGCCTTGGGACGTTCTGCCTCGGGATCGCATTCCTGTTCATCGCGCTGGTCCGCGCCAGGAGCGGTGGCGGCGTCGGCTGGCAGGCCTGGTTCGGTGGTCTGCTGGCGCTGATCGGCGGGGTGAACCTGATCCAGCCGCAGATCGGCGGTCTGATCATCCCGATCGCGCTGGTCGTGGGCGGCGCGGCCCTCGTCCTTGGGAGCATGATGGCGCCGGGCCGCGAGTGGCGGTTCCCTCGGTAGGATCGCGATGGGTGCGTGCGCACCATTGACCCGACGCACCGCGGCGCGACCCTAGGCCGAGCCATGGTTGGTCGCAGGAGGTAGACGCGATGAGACCACCGCCGATCGGTGTCGCAGTACTCGGCTTCTTCGCCCTGGTCAACGGTCTGGGTGCCCTGATCATCGGGCTCCGGTTGATGGGGATCGTCACGTTCGGTCCGGCGGAGACAGGCTCGGGCCTCTTCTTCTGGGGCTTGCTGACGTTCGTCCTCGGGATCGCCTATGTGGCCGTCGCGTGGGGCGCCTGGACGCTGCGCATCTGGGCGTGGACCTTCGGCATGCTCATCGCGATCCTCGGCATCTTCAACGCCGTGATGGTGACGCTCGCGACGGGCAATCTCGGGACCGGCCTCGCGACCGCGCTCCTGCCGGCCGTCGTGCTCTGGTATCTGAACACCTCCGGCATCAAGGAGGCGTTCATCGAGGGTGAGATCGAGTCCGGTCGAGGCTTCGCCAACGACTACGAACGCGAGGTGGCCGAGCGGATGGCCGCCGAGCGAGCCGACGACAGCGGCGGCTGAGCGGATCGAACCTGCGCTGACCTGACGCGGCCCGGCCTACCGGGCCGCTGCCTCTGAGGCCGTCGCGACGTCGACGGCCTCTGCGATCACCTCCGCGACCCGCTGGAGCTCGTCGTCGGTGATCACGAATGGCGGGCCGAGGATGATCGTGTCGCCATCGACGCCGTCCGCGTTGCCTGAGCCCATGTAAACAAGCACGCCGCGTTCGCGCGCCGCCGTGAGCACCCCTTCGGCGATCCGCGCCGCTCGCGGGTAGGCCCGTCGTGTCGCTCGGTCCTCGACGAATTCCACCCCGATCATCAGTCCGCGGCCTCGGATCTCACCGACCGCTGGGTGTTCCTCGAGGGCGCCCTTGAGGAGCGTCATCAGCCGCACGCCCTTCTCGGCGCTCGCGGCGACCAGGTCCTCGTCCTGCAGGATGCGCAGCACCTCGCCGGCCACGGTGGCGCCGAGAACCGAGTGCGAGTGGGTGAATCCGTGGACGAAGCTCTTGCCCGGCGCCGTCACCGTCTCGTACACCTGTCCGCTGCCCGCGGCGAAGGCGAACGGCCAATAGCCGCTGGTCGTCCCCTTGGCGGCTACGAGGATGTCGGGCCGGACGCCCCAATGGTCGAGGCCGAACCAGCGCCCCGTCCGACCGAACCCCGTCATCACCTCGTCGGCGATGAGCAGGACACCGTGGCGGGCACAGACCTCGGCGATCGCGGGCCAATAGTCGTCCGGTGGCACGACCGCCCCGAGCGTCGCCCCGACGATCGGCTCGGCGAGGAACGCCGCGACGCGACCCGGACCCGCTTCGCGGATGGCGGCGTCGAGCTCCGCGGCAAGTGCCTCACCATCACCGAGCGCACGGGCCCTCGGGTCACCGGCGCGGTACGGGTAGGCCGCCGATACGTGGCGGAACCTGCCGAGCCACGGTTCATAGGGCGCGCGCAGCGGCGGGCGGCCGCCGGCATCGAGCGCGCCGATCGTGTTCCCGTGGTAGCTCCCGTAGCGCGAGATCAGCACGTCCCGGTCGGGCTCGCCGCGCGACAGGTGGTAGATGCGGGCCAGCTTGAGGGCGGTCTCGATCGCCTCCGAGCCGCCCGACACCGGGTAGATCGCCGGCGCGTCGAGGGGCAGGACTTCGCCGACAGCCGCGGCATACGTCTCGAGCGGCTCGGTCGTGAACGCCGACCCGTGGGCATAGGCCAGTCGCCGAACCTGATCGGCCATCGCGTCGGCGATCGACGCGCGGCCGTGTCCCACGTTGACGACGATGGCGCCACCCGCGGCGTCGATGTAGGTCTTGCCCGTCGAGTCGGTGATCGTCGCGCCGCTCGACTCGACGGCTACGGGCGGTTCGGCCATGAGCGATCGTCGGAAGACGCGGCCGCCATTGGAAGTGTGGTCTGACACGCCTCGATCGTAGCGGGTCGAGACGGCGACAGCCGGGGAACCTCCTCGATCCGGGCCACCGCCGGGAACCGGCTCGACCCGCGCGGTGTACGGGGTACGGTTGTCGTGGAGGGCCGTCCACATCGAAGACGCCGAACTGATCGCGCGCGCCCGCGCCGGCGACGTCGCGGCGTACGAGGCCATCGTGCGCCGCTATCAGGACGTGGCCGTCAGGACCGCGCACCTCATCTGCCCGGAGACCGACGCGGACGATGCCGTCCAGGAAGCGTTCATCAAGGCATTCGACGCACTCCCCCGCTTTCGCGAGGGGTCGCCGATCCGGCCGTGGCTGCTGCGCATCGTCGCGAACGAGGCGCGCAACCGTCGGCGATCCGCGGGTCGTCGACAGGGCCTCGCTCTGCGTGCCGCCGATGCCGCGCCGCAGCGGACCGCACCCGGTCCCGAGGCGATCGTGATGGCCGCCGAGGAGCGGTCGGAGCTGCTCGCCGCGCTCGCGACCCTCCGTGACGATGACCAGGAGGTGCTCGGCGCGAGGTTCCTGCTCGACCTGAGCGAGGCCGAGACCGCCGAGACGCTCGGCCTCCCGCGTGGGACCGTCAAGTCGCGGACCTCGCGCGCCCTCGGCCGGCTCCGCGAGGTGCTCGGCGCCGACGGAGGAGTCGACCGATGACCGATCGGCTGCTGACGTTGGACGACGACGGGATCGAAGCCGCCCTTCGGGCGCTCTCGGGCGAGATCGATTGGCCGACCGCGTCGCCGACGACGGCGGACGGCATGACGACGGCGCCCGATGTCGCGACCCGGGTCCGGGCTCGGCTGGCAACACGCGAGCCACGATCTCGCCGTGGATGGACGTTCGGGGGACGGCCACTCCGCCGTGGCCTCGTCCTGGCGCTGCTCGCGCTCCTCGGCCTGGCGATCGTCGCCGGCGCGGTCGGCCTGGGCCTGCCGGGTCTCCGGATCACGCTCGGCGAGCCGCCCGCATCGGTCCTTCCGTCCGTGAGCCCGACTGTCAGCCCGACGGCAAGCCGTGCCCCCACGTCGACCCCGACCCTTCCGCCGATCGCCGGGATGCGCCTGGCGCTGGGCCGACAGGTTGCGCTCGACCAGGTCGAGTCGGAGACCGGCGTCCCCGTCCGCCTGCCGAAAGACGAACGACTCGGACCACCGGACAGCGTCTGGATCGACCCGGCGAAGGGTGACCAGGTCGCCTATGTCTGGAAGGCGAGCAGCGACCTGCCGCAGACCCTCGAACCGGGTGTCGGCCTGGTCCTGATGCGCTTCGATGGCCAGAACGAGGAAGGGTTCTACGACAAGGCGATCAACAGCGGCACGACGCTGGAGCGGGTGAAGGTCGGCGGCCACGACGGCTACTGGATCTCGGGTGACCCCCACTTCTTCTTCTACACGACGGCGGACGGCCGCTTCGTCGAGGATCCACGACGCTGGGTCGGTGATGCGCTGATCTGGACCGACGGCACCGCGACCTATCGGATCGAGAGTTCGCTCGGCCGCGATGCCACCATCGCGCTCGCGGAGTCGATCGAGTAGGCGGCTCCATATCTCAGCCGGTTCTCAGGTTTCCCTGAGAATGTCCGGGCTGACGACACACGACCGCGTCGCCATCCGGAGGCCCACTCGTGACCCGTACGCGCACCATCGCAATGACCCTCATCGCCGTCGCGGCGATCGCGGTCGGTGGCTACATCGCCTACGACCAGGTGTTACGCGGTGACGATGTCGCTTCGCTCGCACTGCCAAGCTCGGCTCCGTCCGCGGACACGGGTGCGACCGTACCGACGCTCGCACCAGCGGCCAGTGCGATCGCAGGTTCGTCGACGGCAGCCTCGACCGACGGCAGCGTCGTCGGGGAGTGGACGGTCGCCGCGGGCAGCGTCGCCGGGTACCGCGTCCGTGAGCAACTCGCCAACCTTCCGGCTGAGTCCGATGCGGTCGGCCGGACCGAGGATGTGAGTGGCTCGATCACGGTCGAGAAGAGCGGCGATGGCGCGAACCTGACAGCCGGCACCTTGACCGTCGACACGACGACGATCCAGTCCGACGAGTCGCGGCGGGACAACCGCCTGCGCAACGAGGGTCTGCAGACCGAGCAGTACCCGACCGCGACGTTCAAGGTCACCCAGCCGGTGTCAGTGACCGCGGCAGCGCTCGGGGGAACGGCAAGCGACGTCACGCTCGTCGGTGACCTGACGCTGCATGGAGTGACGAAGTCGGTGCAGATCCCCGCGCAGGCGCAGCTGTCCGACGGCAAGATCCAGGTCGCCGGGACCCTCACCTTCCCGTTGTCCGACTTCGGCATCACACCACCGAACGTCGGCGGATTCATCCTGTCGATCTCCGATCAGGGCACGCTCGAGTTCCTGGTCTCGTTCGAGAAGGCCTGACCGGCGCCGTCTGGCGCCACCGGCGTCGCTACTTGGTGTAGACGCCGCCCGGATCGAGCTCCTCGCGGATCAGCCGCAGTTCCTCGACCGTCGGCTGCGGCGTCGCCGCGACATCATCGGCGACCTTCACCTCCCAGCCGATCGACGAGCGCACAGCCTCGAGTGTCGCGCCCGGGTGCAGCGACACGAGGCGCATCTCGCCGGTCTCGTCGAAGTCGTAGATGCCGAGGTCGGTCACGACGACCGTCGGGCCACGCCCGAGCCAGCCGCCCTCACGACGGATGCGTTCCGCCTCCTCGGCGCCGCCCAGATTGCCCGGCGACGTACGGAAATCGATCGTGTCGACGAACGAACGCGCCGACTGCCGCATGATCACGAAGACCTGGCGCGCGTTGATGGCGATCTCGCATGCGCCACCGCTTCCGGGCAGGCGCGTCTTCGGGCGGTCGTAGGGACCGATGACTGTCGTGTTGATGTTGCCGAACCGGTCGATCTGGGCCGCACCGAGGAACCCGACGTCGACCAGGCCGCCCTGCAGGTAGTAGCCGAACAGCTCGAGCATGCTGACGACCGCGGTCGATCCGGTGACGATGGTCGGGTCGCCGATGCTGAGCGGCAGGCGCTGCGGTCGCGCCCCGAAGACGCCCGCCTCGTAGACGAGCTCGAGCGCCGGAGCGACGGTCCGTTGGGCCAGGTTGACCGCGATGTTCGGCAGACCGACGCCGACGAAGCAGACACGTTGGCCCTCCAGCGCGCGCGCCGCGGCCACGATCATCATCTCGGACGCGCTGAACGTCGCCTCGGTCACGGGATGTCCTCGATCGACGTGTAGACGGTCTTACTGAGACGGCGCGCTACGTCGACCATCCGGTCCGCGCCCTCGGACGCGCCACCGATCCGCAGCACGCCGTCGCAACGTGCCAGTACCCGTTCCGCGACGGGATGGAAGATCTCGCTGAACGGATCGCCGCCGGTGTCATCGCGCTCGGCCTGCTCGATGAGCGGCAGGGCGAACCACTCCCCG
>DATNFQ010000120.1:0-9488 GCA_035606295.1 Patescibacteria group bacterium | reverse complement strand
TAGACGACGTCCCGGACGATGTCGCGGATGCGCTCGCGCTCCTCGTCGGAGGCACCCTGGACGCTGTTCGGGATGATCGCGGGCTCGATCGGGATCGCCAGCATCCGCTCGAGCTGCGCGATGACCCGCTCGGTGACGATCGATGGGGCGGTCAGCCCGCTCCCGAGCGCCTCGCGCAGGATGTCGGCGTTCGCAGCCATGAACGTCGGATAGGCGTGCAGCCGGGCGATGAACGCCTCGCGCCCTTCGGGCGTGTCGACCGGCTGGAAGGCCGTGAGCTGCGGCATCAGCTGCTGCGGCCCGCCCATCTGGTCGACCACGCGGAGCTGGTAGAGCCCCTGGTCGTCCTCCTCCACCGCGAGCTCGCCGATCACCTTGAGCATGTCCCTGGTGATCCGCTCCTCGGTCGACAGCCCCTCCACCGGGATGTCTGTCGCCTCCGCGGCGGTCCGCTCCATCAGCGCTCGCGCCCGAGCACGGCCCTCAGGTGACGGGTCCTCGAGCCGGTCGGCGTAGCGGGTGTCGCCGTAGAACGTGGCGGTCGTCGGGTTGAGCTCGAGGATCCCCTCCCAGAAGCGGTCCGCCAGCTCGTTGACAGGGGATGGCTGGTTGACAGGGGATGGCTGATCGGTCACGCGCGTAGGCCTCTCAGTGGGGCGGCTCAGCCGCGATGAGGTGGCCGCGACTGGGTGCGACCGTGATCGGCCGATAGGGTAGCGGGCGCCGCGTTCAGCCGCCGAACAGCGGCATCTGCTCGCCGCCACGTTCGACGACGGGATCGAGACCGATGAAGGGCTCCAGGTCGCCGAGATCGGGCCGCTCCGCTGCCAGGAACGTTCTTAGGTGATCCCACTTGATGATGTTCCAGCCCTGCTCCTCGATCGCGGCTCGCAGCAGCGGGGAGCGTTCGAGCTTGTGCCGGATGAGATCCGTCCGTTCCGGCGCGACGACGAGGAATCGGACGAACCGCTCGTCGGTCCCGATGCGCGCGTGCCGGCGAAGCAGCGGCTCGCCGAGCATCGCTGTCCACTCGACCTCGAACATCATCCCGAGCTTGCCGCGGATGTACCAGATCGCGTCGACCTGCGACAGTGCATCGACCGCCCGTCCGATGCTGCCGAGGTAGGCGCTCTTCTCACGATCGTCGAGGACGTCGCCCAGGTGGCCGCGCCCGTATCGACGGCCCTGTTCGCGCTCACCGATCCACACGCGTAGCCCGAGTCGATGGCCGGCGTCGGCGATCGTGGCGAGCAGGTCCGTGTGCTCCTGGCTGCGACGGAGCAGGTCGTCGGCGGTGACGAGGTGGTCGGGCGTGCTCGCCAGGCTTCGATAGCTCTCGAGACACGCCGCCACGAGCGTCTCATCGGGCAGGTCGTGACCTGTGAACAACGTCGCGATGCGGTCGTAGAACGCCGTCTCCGAGAGCGGACCGGCGGTCGACAGCAGGCTGAACACCGCCCATTCGACGCGGTCGGCGAGGGGTGGCGCAGCGGCTTCCTGGTCGTTCGTGTCTGCCAGCCACCAGCGCCCGGGCTCGATCTCGGTGAGGCGTCGTTGATCGGGGCGAGCGAGCTCATCACGGATGAGCGCGAGGAGGCGCTCGACCGGATCGGGCGCAGCGTCGGCGACGGCGACCGCCCGGCGGGTGATGACCGGTGGCCCCGAGTCGCTCTCCGACAGCTCCGCCACCGGGCTCGCCGCGGGACCGGTCGGCGCGGTGGATGGCGCGGGCGGTGGTGGCAGTACGTCACGCATCGGCGGGTTCAGGTCGCTCGGGCGAGCCCCGGCCGAGAGCCGCCGGAGGTGGCCCGACCGGTCGAGCCCGACGAGGATCTCGCCGAAGAGCCGTTCCATCCGAGCCGGTTCACCGCGGGCGCGGAGGGTCTCGATCGCGGCCTCGGACACGACCTTCGCCGCGTCCGATGGCGAGAAGGGTCGCTGGTCGAAGCGCTCGGGCGGGGCGAAGAGGCCCTTGCCCGGGACGATGTCCGGGTCGCCGGCGCCGCCCGGTGCGTATGGCAGCGCGACGTTGCCCCGCGTCCGTGGACCGGGTGGGACCGCCGCTCCCGGCGGCACCATCTCGATGACACCGGCGCCGGCATCGTCAGGATCGGATTGGCGCGCGACCACGACGCGGTAGCCCGCGGACGCCGCACCGATGGCGACGGCGGCAAGCGCCTCGGCGCCGCCATCGACCAGCTGGACGACCCGCCCGTCCCGGGCCATCGATGGTTCGACCGCAGCTAGGGCTCGCCCGACGGTGACGGCCTGCCACGACCACGGCGCCCGCAGCGACGGGTCGGCAAGCGCGTCGATCGGGAGCAGCGACGTCGCCTCGCGACCGAGCGTCCAGGCGGTCCCGAGGTAGGCCATCGCCAACCGGTCGAGGCTCGGGCGCATCGGCGGCTGGCCAAGGACCAGGCGGACCTTCGGGTTCGGGGCAGCGACCCGGCCGAAGCTATCGCTGTCGCTCAAGGCCCGGACAGCGGACGGACTGGCGACGGCGAGCACGGCCGTCGCGGACCCCTCGGCGAGCGCCTGCAGGTCCTCGCCGAGGCGAGCCTGGAGCGGCCCGAGCGCGCCGCCCTCCAGGTGCTGGACGAAGCCACGCACCTGGCGGAACCCGTCCTCGAACGCGAGCCATGGGTTCCGCTCGCGCCACTGGGTCGTCCCCGGAAGCCGGACGTGGCCGCCGGCCACACGAAGCGCGCCGCCGCGACCTGCGCCGGTGGCGAGCCGGCTCGACGGGATGAGCGCGTGGAGGAGCGCCAGGCGCAGAGCGGCAAGCACGGGGGCTGCGCGCAGGTCCGCCTCGATCCGTTCCATGATCGCGGTCAGCGCCAACAGCTGGCGTGGCGTATGGAGGTCGAGCAGCTCGTCGACGAGGTCGGGCGCCCCGTCGACCGCCGGGAATCGGTCGCGCGCCCAGGCCCGCGAATTCCCACCGTCAGGGTCCTTGGTCGCCCGCTCGAGATCCTCGAGATCCAACGCGCCGTGGCGCGCCTCCGACCCGCCGCGCATGTCCCGGCAGACCGTGCACCGATAGGTCCGCTGGACGGGCCGGGACGGCGCCTCGCCATCGCTCGACCAGGTGAACTCGTCGGCCACGAGCATCCGCCCGCAGGTCGCGCAGCGCGTGGCGAAGAGATCGCCCATCGAGACCTTGAGGCTCGACTCACCCCGCGGTGACGCGGACATGCCCTGGAACGCTGCGTCGAGGTGGCGCACATCCGGCGGACGGAGCACGACCTCGGCCAGCATCCGGGTCAGCGGGCTGGATTCGATCGAGATGGCCCGCCGCTGCCGATCGACCGCGGCACGCGCCACCCAACCGCCCCGACCGGCCAGGTCGGCGACGACGTCGCCAGGTCCCGTGTGGGCCTCGATCCGAGCTGCAAGCAGGAGCGCAGGCGGCGCCGGTGCTAGTCGCTCGAAGACGGGGAGGTTGCCGCCCACGTCAGCGCGGGAGGCATGGTGACGAACCGCCATCTGGCGAATGCTACCTCCCCCATGCCAGCCCTCCGGGCGTGGCCCGAGGGACCGAGACGTGCCCGATCGCGAGGCCTACGCCTCGTCGAGCTCGTCCTGCTCCTCTTCGAAGGCCTCGTCCGTCGTCGCTTCAGGGGGAAGCACCCGATCGAGGTCCTCGATCTCCTCGTCTTCCTCGTCGTCCTCGAGGTCCTCCTCGAGCTCCATCTCCTCGCGGACGAGCGTGCCCTTCGTGTACGGCCGGAGGTCGGTGGACTTGGCGGCGGTCGGGAAGCTGACCTTGCCGTAGTTGCTCGGGTCCTGGAACGTCTCGCGGATGATCAGGCGCACGTCCTTGTCGCCGAGGCTCGTGACACCCGCCGCGTACTTGTTCCCATCGGCGATGAGCTTGAGCAGCCGCGCCGCGACGCGCGGCTCCACGACACCGATCCGTACGCCATTCGAGAACGCGATCAGACGGCTGCGCTCCGGGACGAGCTCGACCGCGTCACCTGGGTTGACCTGGGCGAGCTCCTTGGGAGAGGCCAGGTCCGTCAGGAACGCGAAACCGGTCTTGCCGGTCTCCTCGACGAAGATGCTGACCGGCGCCTTGCTGCCTTCCTGCGCCGGCACGGTCTTCTCGCCGGCAGCGTTGAGCAGCACCTTGAGTCGGTCGATGTTGCGCTCCGCGATGCGGTTCGTCGGGTCGAGGGCGAGCGCGGTCTGATAGTGCTCGCGCGCCTCGCCGAGCGAGCCCAGCTCCCAGAGGGCCTTGGCGAGGCGGTTCTCCGCCTCGGGGTCCGGGCCGAGCTCCAGCAGCTTGCGGTTGGTGTCGGCCGCGTCCTCCCACTGCGCCGCTGAGGCCTGGGCGATCGCCTGCTCGGCCAGCTGGCGCTTGGTCCGGGTCAGGTTGACCGGACTCTGCTGGTTGGTCTCGACATCGGGAAACGTCACGGGCTCGTCGTCCTTTCAGGTCCTTCGGGGCTCGGCGTTTCTAGCATCGGTGAGAGGTGGCGTCAAACGGGGACCCCGGATCGTTCACGGTGGACGCCCTGCAGGTCAGTCGCGGATCAGCAGGTTCAGGGCGATGACCGCGACGCCGAGCACCGCGAGCAACGCCGTCTGCCAGATCCAGCGAACGTCCCGTCGTCGTGACGGACCGGCGGCGTGGAACGCGTCCCACAGATAGAACGTCAGGGTCAGCAGCGCCGGACCCATCAGCCGCGGGATCTGGACGAACCGGAGCGCGGCCGCGGCGATCGCGATCGCGATGCCGTACGTGGCCGCGGACCATAAGGCGTCGCGCAGCGTCGTCACCCGCAGGGCAGCCGCGCGGTAGCCCAGCAGGAACGCGACGATGGCGTCACCGGTGGCCAGGACAAGGAGGTCGCGACGCGGCAGTGGCTGACCGGCGATGCCGCTCGTGCCCGGCTGGGCGAGACCGCCTGGGACCGTCGCGGCCACCCCGACGAATGCGAGGAACGCGACGATCAGCGTCGTGACGAGCACGGTGGTCCGAAAATCGGCGTCCAGCCCGCCGGGCGACGACAGGATCCGCGCCTCGAGCGCCAGGCACCGCTCGATGAGGAAGCCGGTGATCATCAGTGCCGGGACGAGGGCGAGTCCGAACGGGACGAGCCGGATCGCGCCGAGACAGGCCACGGCTGCGACGGCGGGCAGGATCAACGACTCGATCGGGATGCCGAGCGCGTGGTCGGCGGCATCGACGGTCTCGTCGTGCAGGACCTGGAGGCTGCCGAGGATGACGGCGCCGAGCAGGAACGCCGCGACGAACCAGACACCCGGCGGCTCGATGAGGCGCGACAGCCCGACGATCGTGACCGCGGCAAGCGCGAGGTCGCGACGGCCGGCACGATCGTCCTGCATCGCCGGGATGGTACGCGAGGCAGGTCCGGCCGCTGACGTCGTCATACGCGGTCAGGCTTGCCCGCGACCCACGTGAGCAGGTCGGCGCGCGAGCGGGTGTTGATCACGTCCGCCGGCTGTACCCACGCACGCCGAGCCTGGGTGACCCCCCAGCGCAGGTGGTCGTACTCGGCGACCTTGTGTGCGTCGGAGTCGATCGACAGGGTGACGCCCATGCCGACGGCGCGGCGCGCCCGCTCGACGGCAAGATCGAGACGGTGGGGCGACCCGTTCATCTCGAGGATCGTCCCGGTGCGCGCGGCCTCGCCGTAGACGGTGTCCCAATCGAGGTCGAGATCGTCCCGCGTCCCGATCATCCGGCCGGAAGGATGGGCGATCACGTCGACGTGTGGGCTGCGGATGCCGTTGAGCGTCCGTCGCGTCAGCTCGGCCTTGGACTGGCGCCGCGAGACATGGACCGACGCGACGACCAGATCGAACCGCGCAAGGAGCTCGTCCGGGTAGTCGAGCTCGCCGTCCGCGCGGATCTCGAGCTCACAGCCGTGGAGCAGGCGGAACCCCTCGGGCGGCGTCTCCGGCGGCGCCGTGCCCTCGGCCTCCTCCCCCGCGTACCGGGCGTTGAGCTCGGCGATGATCACGCGCTGCTGCTCGACTCGATCCGGGGTGAGACCGCGCGCGATCGCCAGCGACTGGCTGTGGTCCGTCAGGACCTGGAAGGCGTGCCCACGCCGGCGAGCCGCCTCGGCCATGACCTCGATCGGGTGGGTGCCGTCGGACCACTCGGAGTGACTGTGCAGGTCGCCGGTGAGGTCCTCGAGCCGGACGAGGGTCGGCACGCGGCCGGCGAGCGCGGCCTCGATCTCACCCTCGTCCTCGCGCAGCTCAGGTTCGATGAAAGGCAGCCCGAGGAAGGCGTAGGTCTCCTCCTCGGTCGGGAAGGTCCGGAGCTCGGCGTCATCGCCCGTGAGCGGCTCGCCGTCCTCGCCGATCCGGAGGAAGCCCTTCTCGGACAGGCTCCAGCCCATGTCCCGGGCTCGCTCCCGGAGGCGGACGTTGTGTTCCTTCGAGCCCGTGAAATGGACGCGGTACGTTCCCGCGGCGCCGGGCGGCATCACCATGAGATCGACCTGTGGTCCGCGCATGACGCGCACCGCCGCCTTGTAGCCACCCTTGTTCAGGACCTGATCGACGATCCCGAGACCGGTGAAGCGCTCGATCAGGCCGGGGCCGTCGTCGGTCTCGGCGAGGAGGTCGAGGTCGCCGATGGTCTCCCGCTTCCGGCGGAACGAGCCGGCCGGTTCGATCGTGCTGACGCCGGGCGTGTCCGTCAGCGCCTCGATGAAGCCGAGGATGGTGGCTTCGGCCTTGTTGAGCAGCATCCGCTGCGGCGTCGTCTCGAGGCGGCGGATGCCGTCGAGGATCAACGCCTCGGTCCGGTCGCTCAGGCCCTTGAGCGTGCGGATGCGGCCCCCCTCCGCCGCGACGCGCAGGTCGTCGATGGAGACGATCCCCAGCTCGACCCAGATCTGGCGGACCGTGCGTGGTCCGAGACCCGGGATGCGCAACAGCTCGACGAGCGTCGGCGGGACCTCGGCGATGAGCTTGTCGTAGTAGGCCATCCGGCCGGTCGTGACGAGCTCCGTGATCTTGTCGCTGATCGCGGCGCCGACACCGGGGATCTTGGGCGGGTCACCCGAGCGATAGGCGGCGACGAGATCGACCGGGCTGCGTCCGATGGCGTCCGCCGCGCGGTGGTACGCGACGGTCTTGAACCGGAGCTCGCCCTTGACCTCGAGCATGTCGCCGATGTCGTGGAAGATCCGAGCCAGATCCCCGTTCGTGAGGTCGCCTCGCCTGGGATCCTCCTCCTCGCGCAGGTCGGCATCGACCGGCGCGAGGTCGAGCTCATCGCTCCGAGTGGCCGGATCCTCCTCCTCGCGCAGGGCGGCAGCATCCGACGGCGGATCGGTCCTGGCAACGCGTCGGGGCATGCCGGCGATGGTAGCCGGGACGGCGGTTCTTCCTTATGCGGCGACCACGCGATCGCGGCCGGCGCGCTTGGCGCTATACAGGTTCTGGTCGGCGGTGGCGAGGAGGTCCTCCACGGTGTCTTCGGGACCGCTGGCGACGGCCACGCCGACCGACACGCTGACGGGTGGCACGCCGAGCTCGCTCAGATCCAGGGCACGGACCGCCGACCTGATGCGTTCGCCGACCTCGACCGCGACCCCGGGAGCCGGGTTCCGCAGCAGGACGACGAACTCCTCGCCGCCGAAGCGCGCCGGCACGTCGTCTTCGCGCACGGCTGACACGATCGCCGCCGCCACCCCGCGCAGCACCGCGTCGCCGGTCGGGTGGCCGTGCTTGTCGTTGAGCGCCTTGAAACGGTCGATATCGACCATCAGGATCCCGACCGCATCACCCGCCCGGCGGCGCTGGGCGAGCAGCCCGACGAATTCATCGAAGTAGCGTCGGTTCGGGATCCCGGTCAATGGATCGGTCGACGCACGTGCCTCGGCATCGCGGTGCGACACTGCCCGCGCCAAGGCCGCCGATGCCTCGACGGTCGCGCCGTTGAGGATCCGTCGTGTCGACTCCTGCCAGGTCGTGCCGACCCGGCGCGAGACCACGATCGCGCCGACCACCGTGTCCCCCACCGCCAGCGGTGCCGCCATGACCTGGCCGAGGCCGTAGGCATCGCGGACGCCTCGGGCGATCCGATCCGCGATCTCCGCCGGTCGTGCCCGGCGACCGCCGATGTCATCGTCGAGGTCGCTCGACGACAGCGGTGTGGAATGGGTCGGGATGCCGGGCCGGAGGCTGACCAGGTGGGCCGCCAGCGATCGCCCGGCCTCATCGCGACGGACGACGACGACATGGTCGACGCCGGTCGCGCGGCCCAGCTCCTCCGCGATCGCATCGACGATGGCGTCGGGTGACACGGAGCGGGACAGCCCGCTCAGGATCCGGGCGAAGGACTCCGCTTCCCCGCGACGACGGGTCTCGAGATCCCCGACGAGCAGCCCGTTGACGATGGCGGCAGCACCCGCGATCACGACCACGACCAGCAGGGCGCGATCGGCGAACGACGCGTCGGGCGAGAGGGCGTCGAGGAGGACGATCGCGCTCAGGAGCAGGAATGCTCCGAAGAAGATCCACCAGGACCGGCGGATCCGGCGATCCGACGGATCCATGGAGCGCGCGGTGCGCGGTGTGGATCGGCTCACGTCGGGAATACAGGATGCGGCCCAAAGGCGCCGCCGTCCACCCGGAACGCCTGGTACCGATGGCTAGGAGCGGGTAGTACTTCCGTCCTGGTCGGGCACGAGGCGGCCCACGCGCCCATCGCGCTTGGCCTGGTAGAGGGCCCGGTCCGCTGTCGCGATGAGCTCGGTCGCCGTCCGTCCGTCGACCGGGAACGTGGCGGTCCCGATCGAGGCTGCGATCGGCACGGGCCCGCGCTGCTCACCCACGAACGGTTGCTCGCGGAACGCGTCGAGGATGCGCTGTGCCGCGCTGGCGGCGTCGCCACCGTCGGTCTCGGGCAGGATCACGGCGAACTCGTCGCCGCCGTACCGAGCCGGGACGTCCGAGGCTCGCAGCGTGGCGCGGATCAGCTCCGCTGCCCACGTCAGCACCCGGTCTCCGAACAGGTGCCCGAACGTGTCGTTCACGAGCTTGAAGTCGTCCAGGTCGAGCATCATCACGCTCAGCGGCTGCTTGTTGCGCTGAGCGCGAACGACCTCCTCGCCCATCCGCTCGTGCAGGTAGCGGTGATTGAAGAAACCCGTGAGCGGGTCGCGATCCGCGCGCTTGCGCGCGTCCTCGTAGAGCCGAGCGTTCTCGAGCGCCATCGCGGCCTCGTTCGCCATGGTCCGAGCGACCTCGAGCTGTTGGCCGTCCCAGCGCACGTAGGCCTTCGAGAAGAGCTCGACCAGCCCGATGGCCTGACCCTTGGCGACGAGCGGCAGCATCACAAGCATGCGGATCCCGTCCCGCCGCAGGAGCCGGACCTCGGCGGGGTCGGCGGTCGGGTCTTCGGCATCGATGATCACGGTCACACCGCGCTCCAGGACGCGGACGGTCTCCGGGTAGCCAGCGACCTCGAAGAACGGCTCCATCTCCTCCAAGCG
>DATNFQ010000119.1:0-12008 GCA_035606295.1 Patescibacteria group bacterium | reverse complement strand
CATCATCCCGAAGGCGTCGTCGGGTCGGTACATGGGCCTGTCGAACGTCGCGACCACGTCATCGACGGTCATCGCCGTCGCGACCGCGGGGCTGCTGCTCGACACCGTGAACATCAACTTCGGGCTGGGCCTCGGGCCGCGTGCCGCGTACCTGTTGGGTGGCGCCTATTACGTGATCGCAGCCCTCACGCTGCGGCCGGTCGTGGAGCCGCCGCGCTCCGGGCGTCCAGCCACCGATACAGCCACGGGATGAACGCCCACAGGTAGACGAGGTAGTCGAGCCGGATCGGGCGCGCACCGAACCCGAACAGCGCCTGGAACTGCACGATCGTCATCGGCAGCAGCACGATGCTGAGCCCGATCGATCCGGCGAGCCAGACGAGCCCCCACCGACGAGTCGACCGCGGCAGGATCGGCCAGACGATCGCCGGGACCCACTTCATCCAGGTCGCCAGCGCCCACAGCGCCCCGCCGAGGCGTGGACCGCTGAACTGCGCCGCCCAGAGCATCAGCGTGAGCTGGAGGTTGATGTTCCCGGTATCGAGGTTGGCCCCGACCGGGAACGCGAGGAACACGATGATCAGCGCGGTCGTCAGCGGCCGCCGCCGGTACGCCCAGTCGACCGTCCAGAGAAGCAGCAGGATGGTCCCGACGCGCCAGACGACCCAGGCGACGTCCCACGGCAGCAGCGCCCACGGCGCGAACAACGGCAGCATCCACGGCGCGTAGACGTACGGCAGGAACGGGCCGGTGGGGTGGTAGGGGTCGCCACCATTGAGCCAGATGCGGACCCCGGCCCAATACGCGCGAGCATCGGCACCGGCCGCCTCTCCGCGACCGATCATCCCCGCGGCCAGCAGCGAGAAGACGAAGCTGATCAGCACGATCGCTACGAAATGGCGCGGATCGCGGAGCCGCGAGACCTCGCGCCGGATCGCCCGTCGATAGACACCGGCCCGGCGCCGCGTCGGCTGACCGAACAGCTCGTTCCAGCCGACGACCACCCGTCCCCGCCCCCGAGCCGTGCCCGGGACCGGCTGCAGTTCCGGCGGTCGCGAGGCGTCGGCCATGGCGCCGGCATTCTCGCATGGGTTTCCGGCAGGACACCCGCCAGAACCGTTTCGAGCCGGGTATCCTGTCGCGAACGAATCCCAGGGGAGCCCAGTCAACGCCCGTGAGCGACGGACACGTCATCATCATCGGCGGTGCGGAGGACAAGGTCCGCGACCGCGTCATCCTGAGCCGCTTCGCCAGCCTCGCCGGCGGTCGCGACGCGACCGTCGCGGTCATCTCGACCGCGTCATCCCTCGGCGAGCTGGCCGGTGAGCGCTACAAGCAGGTCCTCGGCGAGCTCGGCGTGAGCAAGGTCCGGGCGATCCACGCCGTCACGCGCGCGCAGGCCAACGACGACACCGTGTCGCTCGCGCTGCGCGACGCCACCGGCGTGTTCATGACCGGTGGCAACCAGCTTCGACTGTCGTCGACGATCGGCGGGACGCGCCTGGCGGATGCCGTCCTTGAGCAGTTCCGCAAGGGCGCGGTCATCGCCGGGACCAGTGCCGGTGCCTCCGCGATGTCGAGCCACATGATCGCCTTCGGTGCATCGGGCGCGACGCCCAAGCACCGCATGGCCCAGATCGCGGCGGGGCTCGGCGTGCTGCCGGGCGTGATCATCGATCAGCATTTCCAGCAGCGGAACCGCCTCGGCCGGCTGCTGAGCCTCATCGCTCAGAACCCGTCATTGCTTGGGCTGGGCGTCGACGAGGACACGGCCGGTGTCGTCAGCCCGGACCACGTGATGGAGGTCATCGGCCGCGGATCGATCACCGTCGTGGACGGGGCGCGCTCCGAGACCGACGCGTGGGAGGTCAAGGGTCATCGACCGCTGATGATCAGCGGCGTCGTCCTGCACTCGCTCCCGGCCGGCTACCGGTTCGACCTCCAGCGTCGAGAGCGCGTCCTCGCCCCGACCCTGCACGCGCTCAAGGGCGGCGAGGCGGCTTCGGGGTAGGACTGCCCTTCGTTACACTGACGGCCCACCCGAGAGCAGGAGGGCGAGCGTGACCGACACGGCAGAGCCGACCGCCAAGCCCATGCGCCCCCGCTCGAAGCGCGCGGACCCGAAGGCTGCCGCCACACCGCCTGCGACTGCGGTCCCGACGACGCCCGAACCGACCCTGCGGATCCTCGAGACCCGCGTCCTGCGCGGCCCGAACTACTGGGCACGCGAGCCGGTCATCCGGATGCTGGTCGATCTGGGCGTCCTGGAGGAGTTCCCGTCCAACCGGATCCCGGGCTTTAGCGACGCGCTCGTCGCCCTGCTTCCGACGCTCGAGGACCATGCCTGCTCGCTCGGGCGGCGCGGCGGCTTCATCACCCGCCTCCAGGAGGGGACCTGGGCCGGCCATATCGCCGAGCACATCGCCCTCGAGTTCCAGAATCTCGCCGGCACCGACGTCCGCCACGGGAAGACCCGCTCGGCCGGCGTCCACGGCCAGTACAACTGCATCTACGAGTACAAGGAAGAGGCGGTCGGGCTCGAGGCAGGCAAGATGGCCGTCGCTCTCGTCAACCACCTCGTCGCACCCGACGATCAGGCTCATTTCTTCGACTTCGCGAACGAGCTCGAGCGGCTGATCCGCCTGGCCGAGCGCCAGGCGTTCGGCCCGTCGACACAGGCGCTGATCGATGAAGCCGTCAGCCGCGACATCCCGTTCATCCGACTCGACCGCCATTCGCTCGTCCAGTTCGGGCACGGCGTCCACCAGCAGCGGATCCGGGCGACGATGACGTCGAAGACCAGCGCGATCGGCGTCGACATCGCGTCCGACAAGAGCCTGACCAATCGACTCCTGGACAGTGCCGGACTCCCCGTCCCGCGCGCCGACGTCGTCACGACGGCCGACGAGGCGGCCGCCGTCGCCAAACGCCTCGGCTTCCCATGCGTGGTCAAGCCACTCGACGGCAATCACGGACGCGGCGTCCACCTCGATCTCCGGTCCGAGGAGCAGGTCCGGGCCGCCTTCCCCGGCGCGCTTTCACAGAGCCGGTCAGGTGACGTGGTCGTCGAAACCTATGTGGCCGGCAACGACTATCGCTGCCTGGTGATCGGCGGCAAGGTCGCCGCGATCGCAGAGCGCGTGCCCGCGAGCGTGACCGGCGACGGCGAGCACACCGTCCGCCAGCTGGTCGATACCGCGAACCAGGACCCGCGGCGTGGCATCGGCCACGAGAAGGTGCTGACGCGTATCAAGGTCGACGAGGCGGCCGAGGAACTCGTCCGGAACCAGGGGTTCGGGCTCGATGACGTCCCGCCCGAGGGCACCTGGATCAAGCTCGCGCTGACCGGCAACATGTCGACCGGCGGGACCTCTATCGACCGGACGATGGAAGCGCATCCCGACAACGTCGAGATCGCCGAGACGGCCGCTCAGGTCGTCGGTCTCGACGTCGCGGGCATCGACTTCATCTGCCCCGACATCACCACGCCCGTCCGCGAGACCGGCGGGGCGATCGTCGAGGTCAACGCGGCCCCTGGGTTCCGGATGCACACCCACCCGACCGATGGCGAGCCGCAGTACGTCGCCCGACCCGTGATCGACGGGTTGTTCCCGCCCGGCAGCCCATCGCGCATCCCGATCCTCTCCGTGACCGGCACGAACGGGAAGACGACGACGGTCCGGATGATCGCCCACATCCTGAAGCTCATGGGGCGGCACGTCGGCATGACGTCCACCGACGGCATCGTCGTCGACGGACGACTCATCAAGAAGGGCGACATGTCGGGGCCGAAGTCGGCCCAGATGGTGCTGCAGAACCCGAAGGTCGATACCGCGGTCTTCGAGGTGGCACGTGGCGGGATCCTGCGGGAGGGCCTTGGCTACGACCGCAACGACGTCGCGGTCGTCACCAACGTGACCGGCGATCACCTGGGGCTCGGCGGCATCGATTCGATCGGTCAGCTCGCCAATGTCAAGGGCGTCGTGGTCGAGGCAGTTCCCCGTTCCGGGACCGCTGTCCTCAACGCCGACGACCCGCATGTGTACCGGATGGGCCGCCATTGCGCCGGGCGGGTCGTGCTGTTCACGATGTCGACCGAGAAGGGCGAGGACGGTTACGACCGGGTCGACGGGCACACGTCCCGCGGCAACGCGGCGTTCTGCCTCGAGCCCACCAAGGAGGGCGAGCTCATCGTCCTGCGGCTCGGCAGCCGCAAGATGCCGGTGCTGTACACGCACCTGATCCCGGCGACGTTCGGTGGGCGGGCACGGATGAACGTCGCGAACGCGCTTGCCGCAGCGGCTGCCGCCTGGGCGTCCGGCGCGCACCTTCACGACATCCGTCAGGGCCTGCGGACGTTCTCGACGTCGTTCTTCCAGGCGCCGGGTCGGCTGAACCTGCTTGACGTCGGTGGGGTCCGCGTCGTGATCGACTACTGCCACAACGTCGACGGCATGCGCCAGATCGCCGATTTCGTGCAGCGGATGATGGTCGAGCCCCAGACCAAGGCGGGTCGTATCGGTGCCACCGCTCCGCAGGCGCGGAATGGGCGCGCGATCGGGGTCATCGGGATCCCGGGTGACCGACGCGACGACGACCAGCGCCAGTACGGCGCGATCGCCGCTGGCGCCTTCGACGAGATCATCGTCCGTGAGGACAAGAACCTTCGTGGCAGGGCGCCCGGCGAGACCGCGACCCACGTCATCGAGGGCGTTCGTTCGGCGAAGTCGGACGGTTCCGCTCGCGCGGCGCGCGCAGAGAAGGTCCTTGACGAGATGACCGCCGTCCGGACCGCGCTTCGGCGGGCGATGCCCGGCGACCTCGTCGTGTGCTGCGTCGACGATGCCATCGCCGTCTACCGCGAGGCGATGTCGGCCACGGGTGCGTCGCGAGGCGGTACCGCATTCGCCGACCCAGGCGAGCTCGAGGCACCAGAGGGATGACCGGACGGAGCGCGGCGCGCTCCGGACCGCCCCGCTACGTCCCCGAGGACTCGCTCAAGAGCCCGCGCTTCACCGGGCCATCGACCTTCGCGCGGCTGCCGTACGTCCGGACCATCGAGGAGGTCGACCTCGCGGTCGTGGGTGTCCCGTTCGATACCGGGGTGACATACCGGGCCGGTGGTCGCTTCGGGCCGAACGGGGTGCGCGCGGCGAGCGTGATGCTGCGGCCGTACAACGCGAACCTCGACGTCAAGCCGTTCGACATCCTCTCTTGCGTCGACTACGGCGACGTGGCGATCGTGCCGGGCTACATCGAGCGGAGCTACGAGGCGATCGAGCAGACCGTTGCGCCGATCGTCGAAGCCGGGGTCGTCCCGCTGCTGATCGGTGGCGATCACGCCTGCACGTTGCCGCACCTCCGCGCGACGCGGTCGAAAGGGCCGGTCGCCGTCATCGACTTCGATTCGCACACGGATGCGTGGGACAGCTATTTCGGCGAGAAGTACAACCACGGGACGTGGATGCGCCGCGCGATCGAGGAGGGACTGGTCGACGTCGCGCATTCGATCGAGGTCGGGCTGCGCGGGCCGATCTACGACAGCGAGGACTGGACGGGGCTCCGCGACGAGCTCGGCCTGGAGTACCTGACGACGGAGCAGGTGCTCGACATCGGGCCCGAGGCGACCGCTGACCGGATCCGCGAGCGGGTGGGGGAGGCGACCGCGTTCATCAGCTTCGACATCGATGTCGTGGACCCGGCGTTCGCGCCCGGGACGGGGACGCCTGAGCCGGGCGGACTGTCGGCTCACGACGCGCTCGCGATCGTTCGGCGGCTGACCGGGATCGATTTCGTGGGCTTCGACGTCGTCGAAGTGATCCCGGCCTACGACCCGGCTGGCCAGACGGCGTTCCTGGCCGCGAACCTCGCCTACGAGATGCTGTCGCTCGTGGCAGTCCGGCGCGCCGCTTCGTAGACGATCTCGCCACCGAGCAGCGTCATCTCGACGGCGATGTCGCCGAGGCGGTCCACGGCGGTCGTGAACGGGTCGGCCTCGAGGACGACGAGGTCCGCGAGCTTGCCCACTTCGAGCGTGCCGAGGCGGTCGTCGGCGAAGTACGACGCCGCGGCGTCGTGGGTGCACGCGCGGAGTGCCTCCTCGACGCTGAGTGCCTGACTCTCGCCGATCAGCGCGCCACCGACCGTCGTCCGCGTCACCGCCGAGAGGACCGTATCGAACGGCCGGTAGGACGCGACCGGCGCATCGCTGGAAAGCGCGAACCGGACGCGCGTATCGGCCATCTCACGATACGGCTGGAGGCGATGCACTCTGGCTGCATCCAGTGACGCCAGCCAGGCGTCGCCCGCATCCCAGAAGTAGCGCGGCTGCCCGACCGCCCAGACCCCCAGCTGGGCCATCCGCTCGAGCTGGTCAGGACGTGGGCCGCCACAGTGCTCGATCCGGTGCCGGTGGTCGTCGCGAGGATGCGCCGCGAGCGCGGCATCGAAGGCGTCGAGGACACGGTCGATGGCGCGGTCACCCTGCGCGTGGACGCCGATCTGCCACCCCTGAGCGTGAGCACGGCCGATCGCGTCTCGAAAGTCGTCCTCCGATGGCCAGTACAACGAGCCGGTGAACTCGCCGTGGGGTCCGTAGGGGGTCGAGAACGCGGCAGTCCCACCGGTCAGCGCGCCGTCCGAATAGAACTTCATGGGCCCGATCGCCAGCCGGTCGTCGCCGAATGGCCCCGCCAGTCCGATCGCGAGGTAGTCGTCGAGCTGCGATGAGATCGGCATCGCGGTGACGCGCACGCCGAGCACGCTCTGCTCCCGTGCGGTCCGGTAGGCGTCCAGCTCGCGGCGCGTGACCTGCGCATCGACGATCGACGTGATCCCGGCGGCAAGGTAGGCACGCGACGCGCGGTCGATGTCGCCGACGATCTCGTCGAGCGGTGCGTCATCGTGGAAGCCCGGTCCGTGATGGCCGATGTCGACGTCGATCGGGACGACCAGTGCCTGTGCGGCATCGAGGCAGTAGCCCGTCACGCGGCCCCGGTCGTCACGGACGAGTCGACCGCCGGGCGGATCCGCGACGTCCTCGCCGACGCCGCGTTGCTCGAGAGCCAGGGTATTGGCGAGGGCGTGGTGACCGCTCATGTGCTGGACGAGCACCGGATGGACGCGGGTCGCCTCGTCGAGATCCCAGCGCGTCGGCAGTCGACCGTCGGGGAACTGCTCGGGGTTGACGCCCACGGCCCGGATCCATGTGCCGTCGGGGGTGCGCTCGGCGACCTCGGCGATGCGTGCCACGAGATCGGCGATCGAGGCGACGCCCGGATAGCGCACGTCGACCGCAGCCAGTTCGGCGCCGGTGAAGGCAAGGTGGTTGTGGGGGTCGATGAACCCGGGCAGGATCGTGCGCCCGTCGACGTCGATCTGCTGCGCATCCGGCGGCGCCATCGCCCGTACCGCGGCGTCGCCGCCGACCGCCACGATCTCGTCGCCGACGATCGCCACCCCACCGTCGAACCTCGGCTCGCCGGGTCGAGCCGTGAAGACGCGTCCGTTGAGCAGGACGAGCCCGCGCATCAGGAGCATCTTCGCACCCGCGCGGACAGCGGACAGCGGTGAAAAGCGTCTGGTTTCCCGTTGCGCCCGGGGTCTACGATGCAGCCGTCCGGGTGGAGGAGCTCGTCAGCGTCGCCCGCACTTCGCCGAGGAGGAGGGTCTGAGCATGCGCTCGCGCACCATCTTCGCGTTCCTCGCGACCACCGCGATCGTCGTCGGTTGCAGTTCGGGAGGAGGTGGCGGCACATCGGCCGCCCCGAGCTCGGAAGCGCCGGCGAGTCAGCCGGCCGCCAGCGAATCGGCCGCCGCATCGGAGAGCGCAAGCGCTGCGACATCGGCAGCCTGCAATCCGCCGAAGCAGGACGGGGTCACGCTCAGCTTCACGTCCTTCGGTGGCGTCTACCAGGAGGCTAAGCGCAAGGCGTGGCTGGAGCCCTACACGGCCCTGACCGGTGTCAAGTTCACCGAGGATGAGAACTCGTCGAACGCGACGATCAAGTCGCAGGTCGAGTCCGGTCAGGTCACGTGGGACGTCGTCGACGTCGGCAACGACTTCGGCCTCGACGTGCACAAGGATCTGCTGGAGCCGCTCGACTACACGCTGATCCCGAAGGACGAGATGAACGCGGACCTCGGCATCACCGACTACCGCGTCCCCGACATCACCTACGGCGTCGTTCTCGCCTACAACACCGACAAGACTGCCGGAAAGGTCCCGGCTGGCTGGGCCGACTACTTCGACACCACGAAGATCCCCGGGAAACGCGGGGCGTGGGACTACTCCGAGGGCGGGATGTTCGAGTTCGCCCTGATGGCCGATGGCGTCGCGCCGAAGGACCTCTACCCGCTGGATCTCGCGCGCGCGACCAAGAAGCTGAACACGATCAAGGACGACATCGTCTTCTGGCAGTCGGGCGCGGAGTCGCAGGAGCTCATCGGCTCCGGCGAGGTCGCGATGACGATGATCTGGAACGGCCGTGGGTGGAGCGCCAAGAACATCGACAAGAAGCCGGTCGAGATCCAGTGGAACCAGCAGATCGTCACGGCCGACTACCTAGTCGTGCCCAAGGGCTCGCCCAACAAGGACGCGGCGATGAAGTTCATCGCCTATGCCTCGTGCGCAGCCAACAACGCCGGACCTTCCCAGTACATCCCGTACGGGCCGACGAACACGAAATCCACCGCCAACCCGGCGATGGTGGCGGATCTTTCGGTGACCAACGCCGATCAGAACTCGGCGTACTTCAACGACGCCTATCTCGGCGAACATTTCGACGAGATCGACGCCGCATGGCAGGCCTGGAAGGGTAGCTGATCGCTCGACCAGGGATCGGGATATGACGACCGCCGACGAGGCTCGGAGCCGCACCTGGCCGAGCCTTGTCGGCGGGCGGCCGCGGGTGAACCGCTGGTCCGTGCTGGCGCTGCCGGCGGTGGTCTTCCTGGTCGCTGTCTTCCTGATCCCGCTCCTGGCGATGACGCTCCGTAGCGTCAATGACCCACCAGGAGCGGGCCTCTCCAACTACCAGCAGTTCTTCACGCAGGGCGCGTACGTCCGCGTCCTGACGAACACGTTCTGGATCGCCCTCCTGGCGACGGTGTCGTGCCTCGTGATCGGCTACCCGTTCGCCTACCTGATGACGATCGTCTCGGGGCGCGTCGCAGGGCTACTGCTGATCGCGGTCCTGTTGCCGTTCTGGTCGAGCCTGCTCGTCCGTACGTTCGCCTGGCAGGTGCTCCTGCGTGATACGGGCGTCATCAACCGCATCCTGCTCGACCTCGGGGTGATCTCCGAGCCGCTGACGCTCATCCGCACGACGTTGGGCGTGATCCTCGGCATGTCGCACATCCTGCTGCCGTTCATGGTCCTGCCGATCTACGCCGTCATGCGCCGGATCGATCCCGAGTTCAGCCGTGCCGCCGCGAACCTCGGAGCATCGCCGGCGACCGCGTTCCTCCGCATCTTCGTTCCGCTCAGCCTTCCCGGGGTCCTCGCCGGATGTCTGCTGGTCTTCGTCCTCGCCCTCGGGTTCTACATCACGCCGGCGCTGCTTGGCGGTCTGAAGGACCAGATGATCAGCCAGCTGATCGTCCAGCAGATCCAGCAGCGCCTCGATTGGGGCTTCGGGACCGCGATGGGCGTCCTGCTGGTCGCGATCACGCTCGCGTTCCTGTTCGCGGCGTCGCGGGCGGTGCGGCTCCAGGACGTGTTCGGCAGCGGGATCGGCGAGGACTGAGCGGTGACCGAGTCCTGGCGCCAGCCGCGCCGCATCCTCATGGCAGCGCTCGGCGGGCTCACCGTCTTCTACCTGCTCGCCCCGACGCTCGTCATCGTGCCGATGAGCTTCACCGAGGCCGAGATCCTCAGCTTCCCGCCGCAGGGCTTTAGCCTGCAGTGGTACGAGCACATGCTGACCGACACCCAGTGGTCGACCAGTATCGTCAACAGCCTCATCGTCGCCGTGCTCACGGCGGCGGTCGCGACGGTCCTCGGGACGCTCGCGGCGCTCGGTCTTAGTCGTGGTCGGTTTCCCGGACGATCGCTCGTCAACGGGTTGGTGCTCTCGCCGTTGATCGTCCCTGTCGTCGTCATCGCCATCGGGATGTTCGGGCTGTTCGTCCAGTGGAAGATCAGCGGTTCCGTGCTGGGACTGGTGCTGGCGCACACGGCGCTCGCGCTGCCGTTCGTCGTCGTCAACGTCGGGACGTCGCTGCAGACGATGGATCGCAACCTCGAGCTGGCTGCGGCCAATCTCGGTGCGAACCCGCGCCGCAGCTTCATGCACATCACGCTGCCGATCATCCTGCCGGGCGTCGTCGCGGGCGCGATCTTCGCTTTCATCACGTCCTGGGATGAGGTCGTGACGGCGATCTTCCTGACGACGGCGCGATTCCGGACACTCCCGGTGGAGATGTGGGAGCAGGTCCGCCAGGTGGTCGATCCGACGGTGGCCGCCGTGTCCACGACGCTGCTCGTCGTGACGACCGGGCTGTTGTTGCTCCTGGTCTTCGTCAGACGCCAGGCGCCCGCATGACGGCCGAAGCTATGACGCCGACCCGTCCGGCCGCCGGTGAGCGCCCGGCGTTGGTGCTCCGCGCGCTGACGAAGCATTTCGGCAGTGCCGTCGCCGTGGATGGCATCGACCTCGACGTGCGGCCGGGCGAGTTCCTGACCCTCCTGGGGCCGTCCGGATCGGGCAAGACGACGACCCTGCGCATGGTCGCCGGCTTCATGGCGCCGACATCCGGCTCGATCGAGATCGATGGCTCGGACATGACGCGCGTCCCGCCGCACCGCCGCGATGTCGGGATGGTGTTCCAGAACTACGCGCTGTTCCCCCACATGACCGCGGCCGAGAACGTCGCCTTCCCGCTGCGTATGCGCCGCCGGCCCGGAGCGGAGATCAAGAAGCGGGTCGGCGAGGCGCTGGATCTTGTGAAGCTCGGATCCTTCGGCGATCGCTACCCGCGGCAACTCTCCGGCGGTCAGCAGCAGCGGA
The DNA here is from genome assembly GCA_035606295.1 of Patescibacteria group bacterium. GTDB lineage: Bacteria > Chloroflexota > Limnocylindria > Limnocylindrales > CSP1-4 > SPCO01. Next base: position 999 of record DATNFQ010000119.1, on the reverse strand, counting down.
TCGCGCTCGCACGTGCTGTGGTCTTCGAGCCTAGGCTGTTGCTGATGGACGAGCCGTTGGGCGCACTCGATCGCAAGCTTCGCGAATCGCTCCAGCTCGAGATCATCCGCGTCTCCCGCGAGCTCGGCGCGACCGTACTGTACGTAACGCACGATCAGGAAGAGGCGCTCGTCATGAGCGACCGGATCGCCATCTTTAGCATGGGCCGGATCGAGCAGCTTGGATCGGGCGCCGACCTGTACGACCGTCCCGCCTCACTGTTCGTCGCCGACTTCATCGGCGAATCGAACATCCTCCGTGGTCGATACGAAGTCGATGGCGGGGCCGGTGGCTGGATGACCCGCGACGAGACGCGCTGGCGGGTGGGGGCCGCTTCGGCCGGCCGATCCGATGTGGCGTCGGGAGCGGCAGCTGCCCTCGTCGTACGGCCCGAGCGCATGCGCGTCCTCGCGGATGGCGCGACGCCCGACGGCCTCAACACGGCCGACGCGACCGTCGATGAGGTGCTTTACCTGGGCCCGGACATCAAGTACCAGCTCGCGTTGCCCTGGGGTCAACGGATCTCGATCCGCGAGCCACGCGAGCTCGACGCTCGCGAGCTTGCGCGCGGAGAACGGGTGCGGATCGGCTGGAAGGTGGAGGACGGCCTGCTGGTCGCCGATCCCGCGAGCGCTTGACCGGGCGTAGTCTCGACACATATCGTGCTACTCGTGAGTAGCCGGTTATCGGGACGACCGTGGGTCATGCGCATGCGCTGGCGCGATCTGCTGTTCGCGCACTGGGTCGTCGACGAGGCGGCGCTGCGGCCACTGGTCCCACCCTCTCTCGAGAGATCGACACATTCGAGGGTCGCGCCTATCTCGGGGTAGTGCCCTTCGGTATGGAGGACGTCTCACCGCGCGGGCTGCCGGCGCTCCCGTACCTCGGCGCGTTCCCGGAGGTGAATGTCCGGACGTACGTCCGTGATGGTGCGCGGGACGGTGTCTGGTTCTTCAGTCT
>DATNFQ010000118.1:0-3158 GCA_035606295.1 Patescibacteria group bacterium | reverse complement strand
CTTCGCGTTCGCCCGGTAGATCGCGCCGTCCTTCAGCGAGCCCGCGAATAGCCACTTGCCCCACGAGGTGATGCCCTCGGGTTGCCAGCCATTCGGCAGGTCGATCCGGGTAGGGAGGGTCGAAGAGGAACTCTCGTGTGCGGCGACGGCCGGCGCTACGGCGAGCGAGAGACCCATCGCGAACGCGGCGAGCATGGCGATACGGCGAGCGGTCGATGTCATGACGGTCCTCGGTGCAGTGCTCGTCCGGGGCTCGGCCACCCTACCCCGGCACGTCTTGCAACCGCGTAACAGACAACAAAGGCTCGGGACGACCCGGGATATATGGGCTTGCGCGGTCCCGCGATCACGGGACGTTCGGCACTGGCCTCAGCATCGGACGGTGTGGTCCGATCGACCGTGAGGGAAACTGCACGGGAGACCGGCCATGACTGCCGCGTCGACGCAAACCGACCACCGTCGTAACCCCATCATCGCCGGGATCGTGCTGATCACGATCGGGGCGATCGCGTGGGCCATCACGGCCGCTGGCATGGACCCGAGCCAGTGGCTCGGTGGGAGCGGCTGGACGCTCTTCATCTTCATTCCGGGCGTCGTGCTGTTCGTCGGCGGGTTGCTCGCGCAGGACGAACCGGCTGTCGGCCTCACGATCGCGGGTTCGATCATCATGACGATCGCCGCGATGCTGTTCGCGATGGACCGTACCGAGCATTACGAGGCCTGGGCCTACGCCTGGACGCTCATCCCAGGAGCGGCCGGGATCGGCGTGTTGATCCATGGATCCCAGGCCGGTGACCGGCGAAAGGTCCGAGCCGGGGGCCGCCTTATCCTGATCTCGCTCGTGATGTTCGCGGTGGGCGCGTTCTTCTTCGAGACGATCTTCCAGACGGGCACCGTACCCTTCGGTGTCGATGCATTCTGGCCGGTCGTGCTGGTCGTGGTCGGCGTCTTCGTGATCGCACTGGCGTTCCTCCGGGAGCCGCCCAGAAGGGATCGCGCCTAGACCCAGCCCAACGAACGCTCGACGCCCTTGTGCCAACGGCCGAGGGCGTCGGCGCGTTCCGGTTCGGACATCTGTGGCTCCCAGCGGCGGGTTGCGCTCGACATCGATCGCAGTTCGTCGAGGTCCTGCCAGAAGCCGACCGCGAGGCCCGCGGCATACGCGGCACCGAGGGCGGTCGTCTCCGCCATCTCGGGCACGACAACGGCACTCCCCAGGATGTCCGCCTGGATCTGCATCAGTAACCCGTTCCGGGTCATCCCACCGTCGACGCGCAGTTCCCCGGGGAGTGGCGCGCCGAGATCGGCCGCCATCGCTGCCGCCAGGTCGGCGACCTGGCACGCGGTGGCCTCGAGCGCGGCGCGGGCGATGTGGGCCTTGGTCGTATAGCGCGTCAGCCCCGCGATGATGCCGCGCGCGTCTGGTCGCCAGTGCGGCGCGAACAACCCTGAGAACGCGGGCACGATCACGATGTCGCCAGAGTCCGGCACGGAACGGGCAAGCGCCTCGACCTTCTCGGCCGAGTCGATGATCCCGAGGTCATCGCGGAGCCATTGCACGAGTGCGCCCGCGACTGCGACCGAACCCTCAAGCGCGTAGGTCGTCGGTGTTTCCGGCCCGCCGAGTCGTGCCGCGACGGTCGTGATGAGCCCGTGCGTGCTCGCCACCGGTGTGATGCCTGTATGCATCAGCATGAAGGCGCCGGTGCCGTACGTGCACTTCGACTCCCCCGCCTCGAAGCACGTCTGACCGAACAGCGCCGCATGCTGGTCGCCGAGCATCGCGGCGATCGGCACGCCGGCGAGGTCGTCACGCCCAGTGCCGTAGACCTCGGACGAGCCGCGGATCTCGGGGAGCACCGACCGCGGGATCCCGAGCGCCTCGAGGATGACTCCGTCCCAATCGCACGTCGCGAGGTCCATGAGCATCGTCCGGCTCGCGTTCGTGACGTCAGTCGCATGGACACCGCCGTCGACCCCGCCCGTCAGGTTCCAGAGGACCCACGTGTCGACGGTCCCGAACGCCAGCTCGACGGGGTCGCGCTCGATCGTGTCGAGGATCCACCGAAGCTTGAGGGCGCTCGAGTAGGTCGACACAGGGAGACCGGTCGTGGCCCGGAAGCGATCGATATCGCCGATCCGTGCCACCGCGTCCGCGGTGCGGGTGTCCTGCCAGACGATCGCCGGATGGACCGGCCGACCCGTCCGTCGATCCCAGACGACGGTCGTCTCACGCTGATTGCTGATGCCGACGGCGGCGAGCGCGCTGGCATCGGCGCCGCCCTCGCGCATCGCGATGCGCACGCACGCCCGGACGCGCTCGAGGATCTCGTCGGGATCGTGCTCGACCCAGCCCGGCCGCGGCGTGATCTGTCGATGCTCGAGCTGGTGGCTTGCTACGACCCGCCCGTCGTGATCGAACAGCAGGCATCGACTGCTGGTCGTCCCTTGGTCGATGGCGGCTACCAGGGACCGCGCTGCGTGTGTCACGAGACGGGGATCTCGCCTCGCTTCCAGGTCGTGCCGGGCATCGCGACCATCAGGACCCAGGTCGCCGCGAACCGGCATTCCCGCGTCGTACAGCTCGATATGTCGACCTTCGGTGGGACGAGCGTCAGCTCGTCGCCATCGATCGAATAGTGGAAGGGCTGATCGTTGATCACCACGATGTCGTCGCCCTCGAGCCGGTATGCCCCCTCGTCGACCTGTTGCCCAGCGAAATCCTTCGAACCGAACTGCCCGTCCGCCGTGAAGAAGTGCGAATGCGCACGTTCCACGGCGTCGTCACAGACATACCTGGGGTCCTCGACGGTCTTGGTATTCGGATCTATGCCGGGGACGAGGCCATTGCCGTAGATCGCGTCACCGAGGAACTCGCTGAGGCCGGCTTCGAAGAGGACCCTCACGATCCGCCCGCAATCGTGCGTGCCGACCCATTCGCCCACGATCCCTGTGGTCGCCTCGCTCGCGGGAGCCACGACGCTCGCCGAGATCGATGGCTGGGGCTGTGGAGCGGAGGCCGACACAGTGGAAGCCGCTGCCGGTGACGTCGACCCGGCCGGGCCAGCGGTGCACGCCGTCGAGAGAAGGACAACGAGCGCGATGAGGACTCGTCGCATATGAAGCGGATGGTAGGTCACGGGCGTCCCGCGTCAGCA
>DATNFQ010000117.1:0-5783 GCA_035606295.1 Patescibacteria group bacterium | reverse complement strand
CGAAGCCCTTCTCCCCGCGCGAGCTCGTGGCGCGGGTGAAGGCCGTGCTCCGCCGGACCGACCGCCCGACAGACCCGTCCGATGTGATCCGAGTCGGGGAGTTGCAGCTGGACGTTCCGCGGATGCGGACCGAGGTCGCCGGCCGCGGCGTCGACCTCACCCCGACCGAGTTCACGCTCCTCGCGACGCTCGCGCGCCAGCCTGGGCGCATCTTCACGCGGAGCCAGCTGCTCGACGCGCTGCACGGCGTCGCGTTCGAGAGCTATGAACGTGCGATCGACTCGCACATCAAGAACCTGCGCCGCAAGCTCGAGCCGGACCCCCGTCAGCCACGCTTCGTCCTCACGGTCTACGGCGTCGGCTATCGACTGGCGGACGATCGATGACCGAGCACGGGGATCCGGAGGGACCGGTCGAGCCCGATGACTGGCGCGCATACCGCCGTGAGATGTGGCGGCAGCGACGGGCAGGCCGCCGCGAGTGGCGCGACCAACGGCACGGGTGGGGTGGTCCGCCCTGGCCGTTCTTCGGTTGTCTGTTCGTCCTGCTGTTCCTCCTCGTCGTCGCCGCCGTCATCACGACGGTCTCGACCGTCTTCGCCCAGTTCGGCCCTCTGCCCGTGGTCCTCACGATCGCCGTGGTCGTGGCGGTGCTCGTCGCGATCAGCCGCGGGATGGCGGGTTCCGCCCGGACGCTCGACACCCTGGTCGGCGCCACGAGCCGCGTCGAGGGCGGCGACTACTCGACCCGCGTGGAGCCGCCAGCCCGCGGCTGGCGCTCGGTCCGCCAGCTGGTCCGCGGCTTCAACACCATGGTCGAACGGCTCCAGCGTGACGAGGACCAGCGGCGAACGCTGCTCAACGACGTAAGCCATGAACTCCGGACACCCCTCAGCGTGATCGCCGGGAACGTCGAGGCGATGATCGATGGCGTCCACCCGGCCGATGAGACGCATCTCACCGCGATCCTGGACGAGGCCCGGGTGATGGAGCGGCTGATCGACGACCTTCGGACCGTGGCGTTGTCCGAGGCGGGGACGTTGACGCTGCACAAGGAACCGACCGACCTCGACCTGCTGGTCGAGGAGGTGGCCCGTTCGTTCGAAGGCTCGGCGGGGAGCGCCGGGGTCACGGTCCGTGCCGATGTCCCGACCGACCTCCCGATCCTCGACGTCGACCCGGTGCGGATCCGCGAGGTCCTCGCGAACCTCGTCGCGAACGGTGTCCGGCACACGCCGTCGGGCGGCACGGTCGTCGTCCGAGGCGAGGTCGCCAGCGGCAACGTCGTGTTGCATGTCACCGACACCGGCCCGGGCATCGATCCCGAGCTGCTCCCCCACGTGTTCGACCGGTTCGCGAAGGGTGCCGGTTCGACGGGGAGTGGCCTCGGTCTCGCGATCGCACGCAACCTCGTCGTCGCGCACGGAGGGGAGCTGGTGGTCGAGGCCACGGGGAGTGCCGGTTCGACGTTCCGGGTGACCCTGCCGACCTGACGATTCGGTGCCAGACCGCACCGGAAGTCACCGAACTGACTTCGCGCGGCGGCTCCGGCAAGCGAAAGTAGCGCTGCCAGCCGGGGGGCCGGCAGGGGGTAAGAGGGTCACCGATGCATCGGTCTTTTACGGGCGCCCGAGGCGCCCTTCTTGTGTCGTGCCTGCTCGTGGCAGGTTGCAGCGGAGCGACGCCGACCGCCAGCCAGGCGGTCGCCGAGTCTTCGGCACCGGCGACGGCGTCCACGTCGCCCAGCGTCGAGCCGAGCTCGGCGCCGCCGAGTTCGTCGCCGAGCGCGTCCGCCAGCGCCGAAGCGAGCCCGTCGGGTGATCCGACGAAGCCGATCTTCCCGGAGTTCGACGCCTCGACGTTCTCGAACGGTTCGAACATCACGAACGAGTGGCTGCCGCTCCAGCCGGGCCGCCGTTGGATCGAGGACGGCGTCACGATCGAGGGCGGCGAGCGCATCCCGCACAAGATCGTCTTCACGGTCACGAACCTGACCAAGAAGATCGAGGGCATCCCGACGGTCGTCGCGTATGTCGAGGATTACAACGAAGGCCAGCTCGTCGAGAAGGAGATCGCCTTCTACGCGCAGGACGACGACGGCGCCGTCTGGTACTTCGGCGAGCATCCCGAGGAGTACGAAGACGGCGAGTTCGTCCAGGCACCGACCTGGATCGCCGGCATCGACGACGCGAAGCCCGGCATCAAGGTGATCGCCGACCCGTCGAAGCAGACGCAGGCCATGTACCAGGGCTGGGGACCGAAGGTCGAGTGGGACGACTACGGCGTCCTGGACGCCCACCAGGACCAGGACTGTGTGACCGCCGGCTGCTTCGACGACGTCTATCGCTATGCCGAGTCGAGCGACCAGGAGCCGGGCATCTACCAGCTCAAGTCGTACGCCAAGGGCGTCGGTGAGATCCGGACAGGCGCGCGGGGCGGCGGGGACTCACAGGAGGACCTGCAGCTCAAGTCGAAGGCGCTGCTCACGGGTGCGGACCTCGAGAAGTTCGACGACCTGGCGCTGGCCATGGAGGCCCACGCCTACAAGATCAGCCCGGCCTATAAGGGCACCGAGAAGATGCAGATGCAGTAACCCGCTCCGTGGCCGGTGATCCCGGGGCCACTCCCCGGGAAACTGCCACGGACTACGGGCGGGTGACCCTCACATCGTCGACGGCGGCCTCGACCAACGAGTCGGGGCCGCCATCCGTTGCCACGAACACGATGCGGATCGTCTGGCCGGCCCATGGCGTCAACGCGATCGAGGCCGACGCCCACGCCGCGCGATCCGTGTTCGCGGCCCCGGTCTCGGCCCGCACGAGCGTGCGCGTGCCGCCACTCTCCTCGACGAAGACCTGGAACGAATCGGCCGAGGAGGCGTTCGAGGCGTGGGCCAGGTAGTAGCGGAACGTCAACTTGCCCACAGCGCTGGGGAGCGCGATCGCCGGCGAGCGGACACTCGTCCGGCCACCATCGACATCGTTGGCACTCGACGTCGAACCGGCACTCGCGCCGGTGACCAGCACGTACCGACCCGACGCTGCCGTTCCCGACTGGTAGTTCGTCGGTGCCGGATCGGCCCGCTGCCAGCGGCCGCTCGTCGCGGTGTCGTCACCGAGCGGGTCCACCTGCCACCCGCGGCTGAGCTCGATGTCGTCGTAGAACGGGCCACAGTTCGCCTGGACCTTGCCGATCGGCGAATAGAGACAGCCGGCGACATCGATCAGGTAGAGGATCGCCGAACGGTTCCGGAGCGTCTCGCGACCGATGACCTCGTCCGGCGGATAGAACCGGCTGAGCTCGCCCGACGACCGCGGGTACATCTCGAGCGTGTACATGAAGATCCGATGGCGGCCGTACGCCCAGTCGATCTCGTCACCGTCGGTGATGTACAGCCCGCTCGACTGCATCGGGTGGTAGCCGTTCTTCCCGGCCATGTGCTGGCCGATGGCCACGAGCGCCGCGTGATCGTCGCGGGTCATGTCGAGCGGGATGTCCGTGTAGGTGTACCCGTACGGCCACAGGATCTGCTCCCCGGCGGTGTGGAACGTGATCGCGGCACGGATCTGCTGACGGCCGTTGACGACACGGCTGTTGATGAAGTCCCGCATCGCTTGCGTCTCGGGCGCCGAGAACGCCTTCGGCCCTCGGTAGTTCAACGATGCAGTCGACCCCGACGACCCGCCGCAGCAGCCCCAGTGGTAGTCGTAGTTCCGGTTCAGGTCGGTGCCGATGTTGGTGCTGCCGGCGTTGGGTTGCCGATTCTTGCGCCAGCCACGGTACGGGGAGCCGGTGATGTCGTATTCGCCACCGTCCGGGTTGACCATGAACACGATGTAGATCTCGCGCGTGTCGACAAGCCGCTTGATCGTGGCGTCGGTCGAGTAGCCGTCGGTGAGCCAGCGCAGGATCGCGAGTGACTGCTCGACGGTGAGGTGCTCGCGGGCGTGATGAAGCCCGTCGAACAGGACCTCGGGCTCGTTCTCGTCGGTCGCGACGTTGTCCGAGATCTTCGCGGCCCAGATCTGGCGGTGCTGATAGCTCTCGCCGATCGAGAACTTGCGGACGATCGTCGGGTGATCCGCGACCGCCTTGTCCAGCTCGGCGACCATCTCGGCGTACGTGTGATAGCGCGAATCGGCCGGCGGGAAGTCCGCCGCATGGACGGCGACCGGCGCGACGAGCGTCAGTAGCAGGAGTCCGACAAGGGCGGCGGGGACGGGACGCATGGCGGGCAGTCTGACGGCTGGGCAGCGCCGCCGTCACCCCGCGATGGGGCTACGTCACGCACGTACCGGAACATCACCGGCACCTCTGGCGTCCGAAGGGCCTGACGGAGCCGACCCACGGGGGGTGGGGCCCGTCCACAGGAGGATCGTTCGATGCGATCGATCACCCGTGCCGGTAGGCGGCCCATCGCCCTCGCCGCCGGCCTCCTCCTGGTCGCCTTCAGTGCGGCCCCCGCTCTAGCCTGCGGCGGGCTCATCGGACCGAATGGGGCGGTCAATCTCCTGCGGACGACGACGTTCGCGGGCTATCACGACGGGGTCGAGCACTACGTGACGGCCTTCCAGTTCGCCGGTGGCGGAGGTGCGTTCGGCAGTCTCACGCCACTCCCCGGGATACCGACGAGCGTCGAGAAGGGCGGTGACTGGACCCTCCAGCGACTCGTCCGTGAGACGGATCCCGTCCCGGAGGCGGACTTCGCACGGCTTGCCGCCGCAGCCCCTTCGGGCAGCGCCGAGGTCCTGATGCAGGTCAAGATCGATGCCCTGGACATCACGGTGCTCAAAGGTGGCGCCGCGGAGGTCGGCACCTGGGCGACGGATCATGGCTTCCGCCTGCCGCCGGATGCGCCCGAGGTCCTCGACTTCTATGCGCAGCGCAGCCCGATCTTCCTCGCGGCAGCGTTCGATGGCGACGCGGCGATCGCCCGTGGCCAGAACATCGGCGACGGGACGCCGGTCCACATCTCGATCCCGACGAACAACCCGTGGGTGCCACTGCGGATCCTGTCGCTCGGCAAGACCCAGAGCGAGGTCGTCCAGGCCGACGTCTACATGCTGACCGACGACTCGCCCGCGATGCTGCCCTACCCGGACGGCTCGAACGGCATGACCCTGCAGCATTCGGCTCCGGCCAGCGACCAGCTCCTATCGGATCTGCGTTCGGACCGCGGGATGGACTGGATCCCGGACAAGGGCTGGCTGACCAAGATCGCCATCGATGCGGAGGCGCCGCAGCTCTCGTATGACCTCGCGGTCGACGTGTCCGGCGCGAAGGCGCCGTCGCGCGTCGCTGCCGGTCTCGAGATGCCTGGTGCCACGGATCCGGCTGTCATGGCCGCGATCCGCTGGTTCGCCGGCATGTCGTTCATCGGCCTCGGGATCGGGGCCGTGATCTGGCTCATCGCCAAGCAGCGGATCGACTCAGGCCTGCGCCCCGCGTAGGCCCACATCAGCTCGTGCGAAGCACTCAGCCCATGCGAACCATCGGCTTGATCCTGGCCTCGGTCGGAGTCGCGGTCCTTGCCGCCGTCTGGGCGGCGGGACCGGCTCGGGGTGGCGCCTCGACCTCGGCCGAGATCAGCATCCACTTCTCGCACTACACGCCATCGGAGATCGTGGCGACCGCCGGGGTGCCGCTCCGGGTCACGATCGTCAACACCGACCCGATCGACCACGAATGGCTGGTCGGTGACGCCGCGTTCCATCAGCGGCACCGGACGGGGACCGAGCAACAGCACGGGGCTCGCCCGAACGAGGTGTCGCTGGCGCCCGGCGA